>CAMLKV010000249.1 GCA_946480635.1 uncultured Flavobacterium sp. | reverse complement strand
AGAAGCTTTAGGAAAGGTTTTCGAGGTTGAAATTAAAGAAGAAAAAGCTGATTTAGTTGATGTTATTACTAAATACCAACCTAAAATGGGCACTTTGGAAGAAGTGGTAGCTGTATTACATCCCATCGCACCACGTTTATATTCTATTTCATCAGCGTCTGAAGCACATGACGGACAAGTACATCTTACGGTAAATCTGAATGAATTTAAAGTAGATGATGAAGTGAAAACAGGTTTGACTTCTCAATTTTTGGCCGATTTTCCTTTGGATACTGATTATGATTTCTACATTCATAAAAACAACAATTTCCGATTGCCTTCTGATGAAACGGACATAATCCTGATTGGACCAGGAACAGGTATTGCACCGTTTAGAAGTTTCTTGGCACAACGTGATGTTACTGGTGCTGAAGGTAGAAACTGGTTATTCTTTGGAGAACAGCATTTTGCTTTAGACTTCTATTACCAAACCGAAATTCAGGAATGGTTAAGTACTGGTGTTTTGACCAAGTTAAGTACAGCTTTTTCAAGAGATCAGGAACGCAAAATTTATGTGCAGGATCGTATCAAAGAAAATGCAGTCGAATTTAATTCATGGTTGGAAAACGGAGCTTCAATTTACATCTGCGGACAAAAAGATCCTATGAGCAAAGATGTTGAAAGTGCTATAGTTGAAGTTATTGCACAACAAAGAAATCTTTCTATAGAGCAAGCAAAAGAAGTTTTAGAGCAATTGGAATTGGAAGGTAAATATCAAAAAGATGTTTACTAAGCAAAAACTCATAACTCATCATTCATAACTTATAACTCAAATAAAATGAGCGAGAAATTATCAGCAGTAGAATATATAAAGACCAAAAGTGATGGTCTTCGAGGTACTTTGAAGGAAAGTATCGATTTAGATAATCATACCGGTAATGTACGTCCGGATGATGAAACCTTGGTGAAATTCCACGGAATGTATGTACAGGATGACCGTGACCGCCGCGCCGAAAGAGCCGCAAAAAAACTGGATAAACTGTATTCGTTTATGATCCGTTTGCGAATTCCGGGCGGAGTGATTAATGCTGATCAATGGTTGGCGACCCATGAAATATCTGAACAGTATGGAACTGGAACTTTAAAAATAACAACAAGACAAACCGTTCAATTGCATGGACTGTTGAAACATCAGCTGCGCCCTACGATTCAGGCGTTCAATATGGCTAAACTGGATTCGATTGCTGCGTGTGGTGACGTGAATAGAAATGTGATTGTGAGTTCGCATCCGCAAATTTCACCCATTCATCAGCAGATTTATGAGTATGCCGACAAGATTTCGACTTTGCTTCTGCCAAAAACACAATCGTACTATGAAGTGTTTATTGATGGAGAGAAGATTTATGAACGTTCATCTGAGGCTGATCCTTTGTATGAAGACCGTTATCTGCCGAGAAAATTCAAAATTGGTATCGCAATCCCGCCAAGCAACGATGTGGATGTATTTACCAATGACATTGGATTGATTGCCATTATCGAAAATGATGAATTGAAAGGTTTCAATATTGCTATCGGTGGTGGATTGGCAACAACACACGGTAATCCAAACACTTATTCGCGTTTGGCAACTATCATCGGATTTACCGATACAGAGGAAAAAACATTAAAAGCGGTGTATGAAATCTTAACAGTGCAACGTGATTTTGGAAATCGTGTCGACAGAAAATTATCTCGATTGAAATATACTGTTGATAAATTAACTGTTGAAGGTTTCAAAAAAGAGCTGGAAAACCGTATCGGATTTGAATTAGAACCAGAAAGAAAATACACGTTCACTGAGAGAAGTGACCGCTTTGGTTGGGAACAAAATCATGAAGGGAAATGGTTTTATACGCTGTTTGTAGAACACGGAGTTGTGCAACCTCATCAGAAGCAGTTTTTATACGAGTTGGCACAATTGAGAATTAACAACTTCATTTTTTCAGGTAATCAGAATCTGATTTTAGGTGAAATTGAAGATAAGGACAAAGTTAAGGTCGAAGCATTATTGGTTGAGCATGACATTGAAAAACAGGTAAGTGCTTTGCGTAAAAATTCGATGGCGTGTGTGGCTTTGCCTACGTGTCCATTAGAATTGGTTACTAAAATTGAACCATTGTTGGAGAAACATAGTTTAACGAATGATGAAATTACTATTCGTATGACTGGTTGCCCTAATGGATGTGGTCGTCCATATGTAGCCGAATTAGGTTTCGTAGGCACTGGACCAGAGCAATATAATTTCATGTTAGGAGGTGATCGCTATGGAGAAAGACTGAACAAAATTTATAAAGAAAAACAATCTGAAGCGCAGATTCTGGAAGAAGTTGATGTTTTATTGGGAAGATATGTCGAAGAAAAACTGGATACTGAAACTTTCGGAGATTATGCTTACCGTGTAATATTATAGAAATGAGAATAAATAATAAAGAAAAACGAAGGACTTATTTTTTAAATAATTGTTATGTGATGATGGTCATGCGTTGCTGCTGATGCAGACAATTTAAATGAAACATATAAATCACATAAAGTAAATAAAAATGAAAAATAGTAAAAGATATATAAAATTAGTTGTTTTTTTTCTGATTGTTTTCAGTCAGTTTTCTAATGCACAGGATAATTTGCCACAGATTTCAGGTGTTATTTTGGATAGAGTTAGTCAGAAGGTAATCAAAGAAGCTAGTATTGGTGTTAAAAGGACAAATATTTCTGTTATTGCTGATGCAGAAGGGAAATTCGTTATTAATTCTGAGCTCCAATTTCCAATTATTTTAATAGTATCATATGAAGGATACTTTGATAAAGAAATAGAATTGGCATCTTATCAAAATAATCTTGTGATTGAATTGGATTCAAAAGAAACAAAATTGGCTGAAGTAGTTGTTACATCTAGAAGACGTAAAGAAGTGGTGCAAAAGGTACCAATCCCAATTGCTGTCGTGAGCGGTAAACAAGTGGAAGAATCTGGTTCTTTTAACGTTAACCGTGTAAAAGAACTTGTACCTTCAGTACAGTTATATTCATCAAACCCAAGAAATACGACCTTAAACATTCGTGGATTGGGTTCGACTTTCGGGTTGACAAATGATGGTATCGATCCAGGTGTTGGTTTCTATGTTGATGGTGTTTATTTTGCTCGTCCAGCAGCTACAACTTTAGATTTTATAGATATTGAACGAATTGAAGTATTACGAGGGCCACAAGGAACTCTTTTTGGAAAAAATACAACTGCAGGAGCTTTTAATATAACGACCAGAAAACCAAATTTCATTTCTTCAGCGACTGCCGAGGTAAGCTTTGGAAACTATGGATATTTACAGGCTAAAAGTTCTGTAAATGGCGAATTGTTTAAAAATTTTGCTGGTAGATTGTCTTTTTCAGGAACACAAAGAGATGGTGTTATAGAAAATGTTAGAACTGGTAAGTATATTAATGATATCAATAATTTAGGGGTAAAAGGACAATTATTATATACACCAAATGAAAAAACAGAATTGCTTTTGTCTGCTGATTTCTCACGCCAGCGGCCAGATGGTTATGCACAGGTAATTGCGGGTGTGGTTACGACAAAGCGCGCGGCGTACCGACAATTCAATCAGATTATTGCCGATTTGGGTTATCAGTTGCCTTCAACAAATGCTTTTGACAGAAAGATCGATCACGATACACCATGGAAATCGAATAACGATTTAGGAGGTGTTTCACTTAATATAGAACGAGAAATTGGTGATGGAAAATTGACATCGACTACTGCTTGGCGTTATTGGAACTGGGATCCTTCAAATGACAGAGATTTTACAGGTTTGTCAGTCTTAAGGAAGTCTCAAGCAACTTCGGTTCATAACCAACTATCTCAGGAAGTAAGATATGCAGGTAATTTTTCAGAAAAAATATCAGCGGTATTCGGAGTATATGCAATCGATCAAAATCTAAAATCCGATCCGTATCATATTGAAGAATCTGGTAACGCACAATGGCGATTCTCACAAAGTTCTACAAGTGCTAATTGGCAAACACCAGGATTGTTTGAAGGTTACGGGATTAAAACTAATTCACATTTGAAAACATTTAGCGGGGCAATTTTTGGTCAATTGGATTGGGCAGTAACACCTAAATTCCATTTATTACCTGGATTGCGTTATAATTATGATGAAAAAGAAGTTGATTTTGATCGTAAAACATATGGAGGATTGGAAACTAATGATGCCAATTTGATTGCTTTAAAGAAACTGGTTTATTCTGATCAGGCTTTTAATGCAAATGTTTCAGATAACAACTATTCGGGTCAACTAACGGCAAGT
>CAMLKV010000248.1 GCA_946480635.1 uncultured Flavobacterium sp. | reverse complement strand
AATACTTTATTCCCGTAGGAGAGGGTGTAGATATTGAAGCCGAAATCGCTAAATTGACAGAAGAATTAAATTATACAAAAGGTTTCTTAAAATCAGTTCAAGGGAAACTTTCTAACGAAAAATTTGTTAGTGGTGCACCAGAGCAGGTAATTGCAAACGAGCGCAAAAAAGAAGCTGATGCTTTAGCTAAAATTAACACTTTAGAAGAAAGTTTAGCAAGTTTGAAATAGTATTTTGTTATTCTGAACTTGTTTCAGAATCTAAATAAAAAATCCCAAGTACATCTTGGGATTTTTTTTATAGTTTTAAATGATGATTAGCCATAAATGTCTTTTTTTAAACGTTTTGGATATTAACTAAGGTAGGGATTTTTAGCACTAAAGTTCAAGCGAAAAACATAGTTGAGCCTAGTACAAATACCAATCAAAGTCGTTAAGCCCCGCTTTTGGTAATACCTAATTTATTTTAGTTTAAGTGAATTATTTACAACTTCAATAGGGTTAGCTCCTTTTTTTATTCTAATCGGAAAACCACTAACATCAAGTATATTCGTTGAAAGCTCCACATCAAGATAAATATCCTCTCCGTCAATATGTTTCAATAGTTTAAACAAACTTGCTTTAGCACCAAATAGATTATTTGAAAATAGTTTAAGTTCTGTTTCTGTTGTCTCTTTCTTTAATGAAGCAAGGGCCGGTGTAACCATTGCTAAAAGTAAATCTCTAATAGCTTCCGCTTCATTTATTTCCTTAACATTCGAACAAAATTTCATTGCCCGAACAATGTCATCATATAAAGATTTAACTTTTTCATCTTCCTCCTCCATAAGTCCATTAACTTCATACGAAGCCGCATTTGGTTTTTCATCAACTGTTAAATTAGCGGAGTGCTGATAGTATGCTTCTATAGTACCTTTTCTAAGAATAAAACACCCTAATTTTTCCAAAAAGGCTAAAAGAGATGATAACCGTACTTTAATTGCTAACCATTCTTGTCCATTAGGGACTTTTTTAATTTCCTCGTCAATTGTATTAAATAGCCAACAAAAAGCACTTCTCCTTTTTGCAATTAACTCATCTTTTTGTTTATCTCTGTTTATCCAATAGTAATGTTGTTCAGCTTGGTTTTTTATATCTTCCCATTTAGTCAATACAATTTGACAAAAATCATTATAAATATCTTTTGTAAATTTAGTGGCATCTCTATGCCCTAATTCGGTAGCAATTTCAGTCGCTTGAGGTAAACTTGTAAATGAACCAATAATATCTAAATTATCTGCAATTGCATCTGCGTCACCAAGTAATGCAGGAACTTTACCTATCAAACGGAAAAGTTTAATTACTACTGAGAACTGTCCTTTTCCTGTTACAGGAAGTATTTGTGAGCCAGCAGCCTCCAAATTCAGAGAAAGTTTTCTGCTTAATGCAGAGCAAATTATTTCATCACTCGGACCTTCAACTAATAATGGTGAATGGCAAAAAAGTGCAAGTTTATGTTCTTGACCAAGACGTGTAAGCAACGCTTGCAACTTACTTTGAAATTCGCCAAGATTTGGATCAATTTGAATAGGGGCCTGTTGAATGTCTTTGCAGAAAACAATTGAAGCCAAATCCGTAACCGAATTCACTTCAATGAATTCGGTTGAATGAGTTGAAATGAAAATTATTTTTTTACCTTTTTCGGTATTACTCCCTGCTACTTTTTTAATTTCATTTAATAGAAATGATTGAAGTTGTGGATGCAATGATACTTCTGGTTCGTCAATCAAAAGACACCCAACTTCATCGTCATATAAGGAAGCTAATATTGCAGCCAAATGTAATAAGCCACTTGCCTCCCGAGCGGAAGAGTAATTTTTGCTTGTTGTTTGGTCAACTCGTGAAAAAAAGATTTTTAAATTTCCTCCGTCCCAATCAACTACTATATCTCTTTTAAATAGCTTTCGTAATCTTTCTTGAACTTTAATTAATACATCAGCTCTTTCAGAAAGAGTTGCAAAATCACCGAGAATAGTTTCTGTTTGATGTCGTCTTTTTGTTGCAGATTTGTTTCCAAACGTAGCACTATCAAATTGTGGTTGCCCTCGTTGTCCGTCATAATCAGATCTATAATTTTCCATAGGTCCCAGTCTTCCAGCTGAAACATATCTTATTTTCTTACCGTTTAAATGACCTGCTAAAGAATTTTTTAACCCTCTTAGAAGTTGAGTTTTTCCCGCTCCATTTGGTCCAAGAAATGTAGTAATTCCACCGTAAATCTTAATTCCTGGATTTTGAATACCTGTTATACCTGACTGATTTAGATTTATTATAATATCAAAGGGAAATGTCATATTTATTTTTAAAAATTTCTACCGACTGTTTGTATGTTTTACAAATATTAGTTTGACTCTTTCAAAAATAAGTAAAAAATCTTACAAATTATTAAACATAAGACTAGTTTCAATGCTATATTTTAAAGAATAAAATCCCAAGTTCAAGCACTTGATTTTTATTATTTTTAATTACATCTGGCTGAATGATAATCGAATATGTTTGTTTGCGAATTTTTTGATTATTCAATTAAACCATTTCTATTAGCTGACATCTAAAATAAATCTTAAAACTTTTTTACAGCTCAATTTAATTAATAACTTTGTGCTTGTTTAGAATTGATATAAATAAAAATAACTAACCAATGAAAAATATAAGTTTAGTAATTGCCTTGTTAGTAGCTGGAATAGTTTCTGCTCAAAAAGGGAATTCACTTTTGGATCAAGGTTTTTGGAAAAAAAATCCTGATGTTGCTACAGTTAAAGCAGAAATTGAAAAAGGGAACGATCCTTCGGCATTAAATCCTTCGGCTTTTGATCCAACAACATTGGCAATTAATAATGGCGCTGCTATAGATGTGGTGAAGTTTTTAATTGATCAAAAAGGGAACGATGTAAAAAAAGCAACTCATGATGCAAGAACGTATTTACATTGGGCAGCCGGAAAAGGTAATTTAGAATTGGTTGACTATTTAATCAGCAAAGGTTCTAATATAAATAGTGAAGATTCTCACGATGCCACTCCGTTAGTGTATGCGGCTCAAGGCGGTCAAAATAATGTAGCTTTATTTGAAAGTTTCTTTAAAGCGGGTTTAGATCCTAAGAAAAAATACAAAAACAACGCGACTATTTTAATGTTGGCCATTCCAAATGATAAAGATTTAAGTCTGACCAACTATTTGGTTTCAAAAGGGCTTTCGTTAAAAGATGTAGATGCTGAAGGGAATACGGTTTTTGATTATGCAGCAAGAACTGGAAATATAGCGAATCTGAAATCGTTAGTTTCTAAAGGCGTTAAGTTTACACCTAATGCTTTATTGTTTGCGGCTGAAGCTTCAAGAAGAAGTGCAAATCCAATTGAAGTTTTTCAATACTTGGTGGATGATTTAAAAATTAAACCTACTTCACTTTCAAAAAATAAAGAATCGGTTTTACATTTTATTGCTAAAAAAGAAAATCAAAGTGCTACTGTAACGTATTTCTTGTCTAAAGGTGTGGATGTAAATTTAGCTGATGCAGAAGGAAATACAGCTTTAATGAATGCTTCGGCTGGTAGAGATGTTGCTTTGGTAAACTTATTATTAGAAAAAGGAGCAAAAGTTAATGAAGCGAACGCTAAAGGAGAAACTGCCATTTTTCAAGCGGTAAAATCGGGTTCAGTAGATGTAATCAATGCGTTATTGAGTAAAAATGCTTCTTTAACGGTTTTGGATAAAGACAATCACGATGTGGCGTATCATTTGGTTCAAAATTTCCGTGCTCCACGTGGTGGTAATGATGATTTCTTGGATAAGCTGAATTTATTGAAGAATAAAGGAGTTTCGTTGCAAGCTGCACAAAAAGATGGTAATACGCTGTATCACTTAGCAGTTGGTAAAAATGACTTGAATTTGGTTAAGAAATTGGAAGGTTTATCCATCAATATCAATGCTAAAAACGCAGAAGGTTTAACAGCATTACACAAAGCGGCTTTAGTAGCCAAAGATGATTCGTTGTTAAAATACGTGGTATCATTAAATGCAGATAAATCGGTCAAAACGGATTTTGACGAAACAGCGTATGATATCGCAAAAGAGAACGAAGTGTTAGTAAAGAATCAAGTTAATATCGACTTTTTAAAATAAGAATGAAAAAATATATTAAATACATTGTTTTAAGCCTAGTTATTGGCTTATTTACGAATCAAACTTCGGCACAAACGTCAAAATACAAATGCATGTTGCAAATGTCCAATTACGTTGGAGAAGGAGCATACGTTGTGGTATCATTAATCAATTCTAAAGGACAGTACGAAAAAACATTGTACG
>CAMLKV010000247.1 GCA_946480635.1 uncultured Flavobacterium sp. | reverse complement strand
TTTTACAAAATTCTCTTGCATATCACAAAGACAAAATCAAGAAGTAAGATTTAGCCATTATATTAAAATAGTAACAAGAGTTAAAGAAGTAGAATAAACTCTTCAGCTTTCCTTCCGCCCTTATGTTTTTCATGTAAAAATCAAGGAAAGGATTGGAGTGCTGGGAGAAGGGAGTGACCCCCGAGACGAGTGTATAGCACGAGCGGCTGGGGTCGCGATAAGACAATCCTGATGTAGATTTTGAGTGAAAAATATAGAGGCTTGATTTTTTTGTTTCTTTTTTCATCAAGGAAAAAAGAAAAATAAAGAAGAAAAACACCAAAAGCATGAATGAACTAAGATCACAGTACAACTATAACGAATTAATAATTTGGCTTGAAAAAAAGGGAATTGAACTTTATGGCAATCATTTCAAAATAGTAGAAAACGATTACCCCATTATTTACAAACTCATTGCTTATTTCCTAAGAGATGAAGCAACATGCTTTCAATACAACATTAGTCTCAATAAAGGAATTCTACTTACTGGACCAATTGGGTGTGGTAAAACATCACTAATAAATCTAATGAAATACTTAACTCCTACGGAACATAAATTTTTCGTAAAACCATGCCGAGATATCAGTTTTGAATTTATTCAGGACGGATACCAGATCATTCACAAATACAGTAAGGGAAAACTATATGAATCCGAGCCTAAAACAATTTGCTTCGACGATTTAGGAACAGAAAACAATTTGAAATACTACGGGAACGAATGTAATGTCATGGCAGAAATTCTGCTGAGCAGATATGACATTTTCACAACAAAGAAAATTCAAACTCATATAACCACAAATCTATCAGCATCAGAAATAGAAACTCACTACGGCAACAGAGTGCGATCTAGGTTAAGAGAAATCTGCAATCTGATAGCATTTGATAATAAAACAAAAGACAAACGATAATTTATAAAATTTGAATTCATGAAAAACATAAAATCTTTTTGGGATTGGTTTCAATCCAATGAAGCCACACTACGAAACCTAAACATCGAAAAACCAGAAATTCAAAAACAATTCTTGTATTGGTTAGACAAACATCTTCATTACTATTCTAAAGGTTTAAACTGCATACTAATATTTCCAAAAAACAAAAAAATAACTGAATTAATAGTTTCTGCTAACGGAAATCAGGAATTCTTTTCCAATGTAATTACCTTAATTGACAATGCCCCTAAATTACAGTATTGGAAATTTACAGCATTTATTCAGCCTTCAGAAAACATTGAGGAAATGGAAGCTGGCTTGGATAAACCATATGTATTTAAGGATATAAATCTCAAAGCCAGTGAACTCAAATTTATGCCATTTCAATATGAAGGAGTCAAGAAGATTGATATGATAGTGTATCTTAAAAACTTTACTATACACTGTAATAACAAAAATTTGTTACAAGTGGTTTTTATCATTATGCAAGATATTATTGGAGAAAAAGCATTATACCAAAATATCAATTTTGTCGAATTGGCTCAAATGCCAGAACAGGAAAAAGATGAATTGATTTACCTTTTTGACCTACAATACTATTTGGATGAATTTAACAGTAAATAAAAAACAAATTATACAATCTTAGAATCTAATCAAGATAAAAAGCAATACATTAATCTTCTATTTTTATAAAAAAAGCCTAACTTTTCAGTTAGGCTTTTAATATGAAGAAAAATTCATTCTTATTGGTTTATTTTGATTTTAGAATAACTAGTATAGTTTCATCTTGGTTTTCTCCAACAATAGTATCTTTTAATCTTAATTTTATGTTATACTCTATTTTATTGAAAACTAATTTATCTTGATTCTCTAAAAGCTTCTGCTTAGAATAAATCAGCTTATCTTGACTATATTTCTCTACATTATAATCTCTAATATCTGGACCTTCTGGTCCACAATACACATATTCTTTCAAAATACCCTTGTCATACTTGAAAATTTCCTCTGTTAAAAATTTATATTCTGAGTAAAACAAAAAACATTTCTCAGAATACTCATAACCTTCAGTTTTAGGCATTTCCATACCCTCAATTAACTGATAATCTAAATACTCCTTTTTAAGAATTTCATTATTAGTCTTACAAGACATTAATAAAACAATTAAACCATTTAATATCAATCTCTTTAGTTCTTGGTACATAAAAATAAAATTTACTCAAGAATTGTCATTACTCAAAATTAATTATAATACAATTTACAGATCCACATTATCAGTATTTATAATTTTTCATTCCAATAATGAACATAGGTCTTACCAGCATAATCATCTTTTGTTATATAGTAGTTATTTATAAACAAATAATAAATCAAGGTATAATACTCCTCAGTATTTTTTATTTTATTGATATCAATATATGTTGAATTGTTCTCTTTTAATAAATATGAAGATAGAGAAGTATCAAATGATTTTTTCTCATATTCAATTCTAATTTTTTTATTTATTTTAAAAATTCTAGATTCATGTATTAAATCACCTTTGTCAAATTTTATTTTCTGATTTAAAGATTCATTTAAAAATTCATTGAATGTTTTATATTTATTCTTATACTCAGATTCAACAAAAAAAATGTAGAGATAATCAACTCTAGTCAATACAATTTGTTCTTTTTCACTACTTAAAATAAAAACAGGTGAGTAAATATTTGTAGAAACCACATCTATTAATCCTTTCTTATCAGGAATGGTTTTTAGTACTTCAACTGATAAATAATCTATAACTTCTTTTTTTATTATAGGTGAATTGTTATTGCATGAAGAAAGTAGCAAGATTATAAAACATGCTTTAAATAAAATTAATTTCATATCATTATTCTTTCATTATGTTTTTGTTGTTTGGAGGATTCCTTAATTTTTTGGGATCTATTTTCCCACCATAATTAGTTCTCATAGGTAGGCCTTCAATTTTTCTGGCTCTATTCTCGTTGTAAACTGCCCTAATTTCCATAGGATCATTTTCATTATTCCCATCTTGATTATCAGCATGATTACCAATTTCATAATCATATTGATGGCGCATTTCATGTACAACGGTTGAAAAATCCGAGTTAACCACACCTTCACTTTCTTCAAATGATTCTTTTGATTCTTTTGAAAAGTTATAGTGAGTTCTAGTTCCAATTCTTCGATCAGGTTCTAAAGAAGTTGGAATTCCTTCTTTAGTAACATGATTGTCACTAGGTTTACCTTCTTGGACTACATAACGTAGATCACTTTTTTCCAAAGTATGTAATTGATTTTTTTAAAATTTTATCATTTGAAGCTTCAATCTTTCTATAAGCCTCAAGAGTTTTATACATTGTTTTACTTATGCTTTCTTTACCTGGATTATATCTCTTCCCTATTTCCATATCATAAAAATTATCTTTACGATAAATATAATTTCTTAAAGGCTTTCCTGTATCATCACCAGTCACAAAGATTATATCCCTCCCGTCGGGATCAATTGCATTTATTGGATTATCTAAACAATAAACATACGAATTAACTTCTGGGGATATTTCTCCACAAGCGGATCAACACTCAACCAAATACTCACTTCTATCAATTGTAAAAAACTAGAAACTATTTATTTTAACCATAATGTAGTTTACAAATCCGCTCCTCTATAGATGTTTCTAAATTTAGTAATATTAGGTTTTGATTGACTTTGGAATTTTAAGAGTAAAAAAAGGATGGACACATTTTTTGTCCATCCTTTAAATTAATTATCATTAGAAACTTATTATTAATGTTTCTTTTTCTTATTAAAAACCATAAACAACAAATACAATCCTAAAATTATGAAAAAATTATAAAATAGATTAATTCCGATTGTACCATGTTGAAAATCTGTTTCAGAAATATAGAATTTATAATATATAGCTGGAAAACCTATTGTTATTCCATCGTAGAATGGTGGTAATCCAAAAAAATAACTATAAATCATTGTTACAATCAAATAAACAACTCCAACAAGTATAAAATTAAACAATTGCTTTTTCATTAATCTGTTTTTATTGTGGCATTACCAAAAATTTCTTTTTCTTTAAAGAAGCGTCCATATTTATTGTTTTCGTAACTTCCTCTAGTCAATTGAAACATAGGTAAAACCTGATTAGTTTCTTCGTCTCTAGCTCTTAAATAAACACCTGAAGCTGGAATTCCAAAAGAATTCATGCTCGTTCCATTAAATTCTCCTTTAACAGAATATGTTCCTCCAGCTTGACCAGCAATACCTGTTACATGTTTAACATTAGTTATTCCTAAGAATTTTTCAGCCCAAGTTACTGAATTACAACCATAAAAAGAAGCAACACTAGCCTTACTATCAAAATTATAATCAATATCTGC
>CAMLKV010000246.1 GCA_946480635.1 uncultured Flavobacterium sp. | reverse complement strand
GTATAACCTGAATATTTTAGATAGTATGATTACTGAAGGCCAAGAGAAAGGATTATTTCGTACTGATGTAAATATTGCTTTGATACCAACAACTATTATGGGGACCTACTTTCATTTTCAAATGAATAAACCCTTTTTTAAAGACTTATTAAATTTTAAAACGGATGAAGAATTTGAATCATACATCAATTCAGAACTGATCCAACACATAAAACAAACAATAAAAGCCCTTTTAACCTATGAAATATAATAAAATAACAATTTTGATTGCCTTGCTGGCAATTGTCTCTGGCTTTGCCCAAGAGAAACAGAAATTATCACTTAAAGATGCTATAAGTATTGCAATAACCAAAAGTGACCAAACAACTATGGCAAACTTAAAAGCCTCAACTGCAAAACTTGAAATGGAAACCATTAAGAACAATCAGTATCCTACATTCAAGGTTTCTGGACAATACATGCGTTTGACAAATGCAGATGTAAGTTCGTCATTCGGAACAGGTTCTAGTGGAAAAGGGATAGAAATTAGCCAATTAATGCTTGGTCAAGCAAATGCATCAATGCCATTATTTAGTGGATTTAAACTAAAAAACACAATTGAAGCTTCTGAAAGCATGTATAAGGCAGAATCTTCTAACAGTTCACACGCTAAAGAAGAAATAGGACTTTATGTTGTAGAACTTTTTGCAAAACTGTATCAATCTCAAGAAATGATAGAGTTATTCAAAGAAAACCTTAAAAGTGCACAACAACGAACTAAAGATTTCTCTGGAATGGTTGATAACGGATTGATGGCTAGAAACGATTTATTGAAAGCTCAATTACAGGAATCGAATGTACAATTGTCTATGGACAACGCTCAAAAAAACTTCAATATTATTAATTACCAATTGGTTACTCTTTTAAAATTACCAGAAGGTACAGTTGTAGATATTGATATTGAAGCTGTAAAAAGCGACATGTTATTAAACAAAAGCGCATCAGTAGAAGCAAAAAGAAATGATTTAGAAGCATTAACATTTCAACAAAAAGCAGCTGAATCTGGTGTAAAAGCGTCACAAAGTGGCTACTACCCTTCTATTTCATTAATGGGTGGTTATATCGCTTTCGATTTAAAAGATGTAATGACTGTAACCAATGCCATGAATTTTGGTGTAGGTGTAAGTTATGATTTATCGAATATCTTCAAAAACGGTAAAGAAGTAAAGTTAGCAAAATCAAAGGCAGAACAAGCAAAAACAGCTGTTTCAATGATGAATGATAAAATCAAAGAAGAAGTACAACAAGCTCAAGAAAACTACAATTTATCTGAAAAACAAAACGCTGTTTACAAACAAGCTGTTGAACAAGCAACTGAGAACTACCGCATCGTAAAAGATAAATATGACAACAGTTTATCAACAACTAATGATCTGTTAGAAGCTGACACACAACAATTGCAAACTAAAATCAATCTTGCTTTATCACAAGCTGATATAGCCCTTAAATATTACCAATTGCAGTTTGCATCAGGAAAATTAATCAACTCATTCAATTTGACACAAAAATAAAATCACAATATTATGAAAAATAAAAAGCCTTCTAATAAAAAATTTATTATCATTCTTTCAAGTTTGATAACCCTAGGAACAGTTTACGGAGCATTCAAATATATACATGCTCAAGCTCATGAGGAAACTGATGATGCTCAGATTGAACAAAACATGAGCCCTATTATTCCTAGAATTGCAGGATATGTGGCCGATGTTAAAGTTAAAGACAATGATTTTGTAAAAAAAGGAGATACATTATTAGTTATCGATAATAGTGATTTTATCGTTAAAGTTGAGGAAGCTAAAGCAGCTTTAGCGGCAGCAGAAAATACTTTAGAAGTTTCTAAAGCTGATGTTGGTGCGGCAGCGGCAAATATTTCTATTACAGATGCTACAATTCAATCAAATTCAGGTAGTATAGAAGCCGCTAAGATTCGTTTAGGAAGAGCTACAAATGATTTTGAACGTTATGCTAATCTTTACAAAAACCATTCAATTACAAAACAACAATACGAACAAGCTCTTGCTGCAAAACAAGAAGCAGAAAAACAAGTAGAAATACTTCAACAACAACGTAATGCAAACATTCACCAACGTGAAGCTGTTGCATCAAAAACAAATGTTGCAAGTAAACAAACTGGGGTTGCATCTGCAAACATAAAAAAAGCAAAAGCAGTATTAGAGGCTGCTCAATTAAACCTTGGTTATACAGTAATTACAGCGGCAACAGATGGTCAAGTATCAAATGATTCAGCCTGGTCAATCTTTATTCTACATTGTAAACAGTAAAGACACTTGGATTGTAGCTAATTTTAAAGAAACGCAACTTGACAAAATGGTTGTAGGACAAAAAGTTGGAATCAAAGTTGATGCTTATCCTGGAACTGAATTTGAAGGTGAAGTAAGTTCTTTCTCTCCAGCAACAGGAGCTAAATTTTCAATATTGCCTCCAGACAACGCAACAGGAAACTTCGTAAAAACAATTCAAAGATTACCTGTAAAAATTAAATTAACAGCTAATAATGATGCTGAAAAAGTAAAATTATTACGTCCTGGAATGAACGTAGAAGTTGATGTACACGTAAAATAATATGGCTGCTACACAAACAGATGATTTAGTAGAATATGGCTTTAGAAGAGTCATAATAACAATTACTGCAGTACTTTGTGCTCTTTTAGAAGTTGTTGATACCACAATTGTAAATGTGGCATTAAACGACATGAAAGGAAGTCTTGGTGCTACCTTAACAGATGTTGCTTGGGTAATTACCGCTTATGCAATTGCAAATGTTATTGTTATTCCAATGACAAGCTGGTTATCACAACAATTTGGAAGAAGAAATTATTTTGCTGCGTCAATTATAATCTTTACAGTTTCTTCCTTTTTATGTGGAAATGCGAACAATATTTGGGAATTGGTTATTTTCAGATTCATACAAGGTATGGGTGGTGGAGCACTTTTAGTTACGGCACAAACCATTATAACCGAAAGTTATCCAACTGAAAAAAGAGGTATGGCTCAGGCCATTTATGGAATGGGTGTTATTATTGGTCCAACACTAGGTCCGCCATTAGGAGGATATTTAGTAGATAATTTTTCATGGCCTTACATTTTTTATATCAATATTCCATTAGGAATTATTGCAACGTTTTTAACGCTGTCTTTTGTAAAAAGCCCTAAATACGGAGAAAAACTGAAAGCTAACCAAGTTGACTGGTGGGGAATTGTTTTCTTAACAGCTTTCATTGGATCATTACAATTTGTTCTAGAGCATGGTCAGCAAGATGATTGGTTTGAAAATTCAACCATTGTAATATTAAGCATAGTTTCATTTTTTGGATTGATATTATTTATCTGGCGACAACTCACCTATAAATATCCAATTGTAAACCTGAGAGTGCTAAAAGACCAAAACTTACGAATTGGAACTATTATGTGTTTTATCCTTGGATTTGGATTATACGGAACAACATTTGTTGTGCCAATTTACACTCAGGCAATTTTAGGATGGACAGCTACCGATGCAGGTTTATTACTAATCCCTAGTTCAATTATGACAGGAATCATGATGCCTATTATTGGTAAATTAATTCAAAAAGGAGTACCACAAGCTTATTTAGTTTCTTTAGGATTCTTAATCTTCTTCGGTTTTACTTTTTGGATGCATAATGTAATGACGCCTGATACTGGAGCTGAACATATGTTTTGGCCATTGATTTTAAGAGGAATAGGATTAGGATTACTTTTCGTTCCTATTACAACATTAGCCCTTTCTACCCTTAAAGGAAAAGAAATTGGTGAAGGTGCTGCATTCACCGGAATGATGCGTCAATTAGGAGGATCTTTTGGTATTGCTTTAATTACAACATTCATATCAAGATTTGGACAACAACACCGAGTAGATTTAATCTCTCATTTAGATGCTACAAAATTTGAAGTACAACAACGCATTCAACAAATGCAAATGTCATTTATGGCAAAAGGGTATTCTGTAAATGAAGCTCTTGATAAAGCACATAAAGCAATTGAGGGCTCAGTTATCAAACAAAGTACTGTACTTTCTTATATGGATGTATTCCTTTATTTAGGTATTTTATTTCTGCTTTGCATACCATTTATGTTAATGGTAAAAAAAGGCTCAGGAAAAGTAGATATGTCAAATGTACACTAATACTTGACATACTTATGTTGGTTTGAACTTGGGCTCTAGGGCCCAAGTTTTTTTGTTTTTTATAACATTTTATTAAGACTCAAAACCAATCAATTTCAGAAGAATAAGTAGTATATTTGCAAAAAATTTAATCACAATGAACTTACACAACATTCCTAACATCA
>CAMLKV010000245.1 GCA_946480635.1 uncultured Flavobacterium sp. | reverse complement strand
AAGGCAGCATCTTCATCGAAGATCCAAGTGGTAACACTTGGCTTATGGATGGTCAAGGAAACATCAGTGTGAATGCGCCTAATGATATGAATATTACCGTTGGCAAAAATCTCAACATTAATGTTGGAAACAATATGTCTACTTCTGTAGGAATTAATATGACTGAAACCGTTGGTGTTGATAGAATGGCTACAGTTGGTATGATGTCAAATACATTTGTGGGCGGAAACAGCACCTTAAATGTAACTGGTAATATGATGGAATTTATTCAAGGTAATTTAGAATCTCATTCAGAAAAGGAAAGACAAGAATCTAGTGTTAAAGGGATTCAAATAACTAGTAATGATGCAA
The DNA here is from genome assembly GCA_946480635.1 of uncultured Flavobacterium sp. The sequence continues at coordinate 4,034 of CAMLKV010000245.1, read as the reverse complement.
TAGCAAAACACTCTAGTAAAGAAGTTCAAAACAATAGTGCTGAAAAGTCAAAAGCATATTAAGATATGAGTAGAATACGTATTGTTGGTGGAACAATTGCTAAACATACAGTTGGTAAACACAATATGTATGCTGAAGAGAATATTGTATTTCATTCGGATAAAATTGTTTCTGAAAAAGGGGATGAAAAAGGAGTTACCTATGGTGAACCAAAAACTTATAATACTAATTTTGATTTTTTTGATATTTCTTTTTCATTAAATAAAATCGAGTCAACTTTTGTTCCATTGGGAATTCTTGATTTTGAGAATAACTATGAGAATAGATTTTTTGTGTTTGATTATTCATTGAAATTTTCAAATTTAGATTCATTAAATTTTCAGATATTCAATGATAAGGACGAAGAAATTTACCAAGTTAATCATTTGGCACCTATTGTGGTTGAAGCAAAAAGAGCCCCTCAATTATTTTCAAAAATAAAAGAAGAAACACCTGTATTTGACCCTTTAAATCCAGTGAAATCTTATGATATTCAAAAAATGTTTAGTGATTATCTTTATCCTGATCTAACACATAGAGGTAATTATAATATTTATTGGGATGGTTTTGATAAAAATGAAACCTATGACAGCTCTCTTTTTGATGGTAAAAAATTTAAAGCTAAAATTTCAGCAACAAAAGGAGGGACAACTAAAGTTCAAGAACTAGAATTTGAAACTAGTCGTAGAGAAGTGGATTGGGTAGATGTGAAAATAGATAAAAATGCAAAAAAAATAGATGTTACTTTGAGAGTGGATTTGAAAGACGGAGGGGCAGAAGGTTTAGAATGTATAAGAGCAATAAGAGGAATGCGGGATAACGCAAGATGGGAAACTAAATGCCCTTGGGATAAAATACCCGCATCAAAAATCAATGCTAATCAGCCTATAATAAAACAAAGAACTAGAAGTTTTATTGATTTGGAAAAGTTAACTTTAGATGGTATAAATTATCATTGGGGAAGAAATAATAATCACGCTGTGGCTAAAAATGTAATAATTAATAATGTTGCTTTTGAAGTTTATATGAATGCTATTAACACACCAACAAAGACAATGGATGACCTTTCTTTGGTTTATAATACAAATGGTGATTGGATGCGTTCTGGTAATCCTGGGACTGCTACAGCTAACCCAATAAGTTGGATTGGTAATTTAGTTTCAAGAGAGGCTATTTGTTATAATACTGGATATATTGAATATAGTAATGGATGGGGTTATCAAACTGATATTGAAGAAGATGTCGAATTTAAAGAAACTTCAGCACATGAAATTGGACATGAGATTTTAAAATCGTATGGAGGTACTGGATATTCGTATGGACATAAAGGGTCCGTTAATGTTGTGACACAAAATAAAAATAAAAACTCAACAAATTATCCACTAACTGGAGAAATTGATATAATGCCATATTACCAAAATTATATACCTATTTCAGAAAGAAAAAGAATGATAGCGGCAGAAAAAGATGTTTTAAGTTTAATCTGGCTTACAAAATTTAAAATAAAATAATCCATGAAAAAAAATGTAGTTATCATTGTCTACTTGTTTTTAGGTATTTCTTGTACTGTTACTCCAAAATATTATCAAGGTTATATATATTCTACAAAAAAAAAACCAATATCTAATATCAAGATTTGCGAACAAAATACAGAGAAATGTTCTAAAACAGACGATTTTGGATTTTTTAGAATTCAGAAAAACGAAAATTCAATTAACAATTTAATTGTTTATAAAGATAACACACCAATTGACACAATAAAAACTGTTTGGAGTCAACATGGGGAAAAAATTAATTATTCGTTTTTGGAAAATCGAAAAGATACCTTGTTTATAGATATTGAAAAGTAGTTAATTTTTGATATGTTGTTTTTACTTTTGAATATGAAATGGATAAGATAAAATTTGATTTAGGAAATTATTTGTTTGCTCTATGACAGTAAAAGATTTTATAAATATTGTTGGAAAAATAAATCGAACAGTAATTAATTTCTCTATATATAATTGCAGAAAACCTATAAATGAAGACATCAAAACTATTATTATTTCTAAAAGTTCTATTTGTTTTTATAGATTGCAAAGGACAGACAAAAGAAATTGGAGAAGAAAAACCCAAAATAGACTTTATAATTACTAATGACTATATGTCTGAAAGAAATCTTTCATTTATGGGAGGTATGATGCCAACAAATTACAAAAATAAAATTCAAGATAGCCTCCAAAATAGTTTTATCGAGTTTTATGACAATAACAATAATATTGTTGAAAAAAAATATTATAATAAAGTTGGCGCACTATACCTTACAATTCGAAAATCTTATGATAGCAAAAATCGTTTAGAAAAATCAGTTGAAATAAATGAATTTAAAAATGATACTTGTACAACTAACTTTAAGTACTCTGACAGTTTAAGTTTACTTACTCAAAAATTAGTAAATACTCCTTGTGAAAATATTTCTTTAGCCTTTTATTATAAATACAACGAAAAAGGAGAAAGAACAGAAGAACTACTTTACCAAAATGATGCATTAATTCATAAAAAAAGTATTCAAGAGATTTCAAAAAATGAAAGACAAATAAAATCGTATGACCAAGCCAATCGTTTGTCAAATTATGTGTACAAGTACAATGATAAGGATTTATTGATATATGAAAAAAGAAATGAATGGGTTTGTGTTATAAAAGGGGATTACTTTGAAACTAGTCAAGAGAACGAATTTCTATATAAATATGACAAAAATGGAAATTGGATAGAACGAACAAAACAAAGTTATTGTTTGCCTAAAAAGAAACCAACACAAACTAAAAAAACAAATAAAAATGAACTTCCTGCAAAGATAGTTTCAGAATATATTAATACTGATAATTGTGAACATGAAATAAAAGAAATACTTATCAGAAAAATATTTTACAAATAAATACTGCTTACAATTACTATTTTGAACCAAAGGACATTTGTGGAGTAACTATTTATATAATCTCTCCCTCAATAATTACATTTTCAATCAGGTTACTTCCAAATTCATATGGTAGTTGATAGTAAGACACAATAGGTTTTGTAATAATTAAATTAGCACTTTTTCCTTTTGTAATAGAACCATGAGTTTCTGAAATCCCCATGGCATATGCTCCATTTATAGTTGCAGCATTTATTGCTTGCTCAGGTGTCATTTTCATTTTGATGCAGGCAGTTGCCACAACAAAATTCATATTTCCTGATGGGGTGGTACCTGGATTATAATCAGTTGCTAAGGCTAATGGTAACCCAGCTTCAATCATTTTTCGTGCAGGTGTATATGGAATACTGATAAAGTATGAACAACTCGGTAAAGCAACAGGCATTGTTTTACTATCTTTTAAAACTTCAATATCTTCATCAGTAACAATTTCTAAATGATCTACTGAAAGAGCTTCGTGTTTTACGCAAGCTTTTATTCCATCGATTGCAGTGAACTGATTAACGTGAATTTTTGGAACTAATCCATATTTTTTGCCAGCAATCATAATTTTTTCTGTCTCTTCAATAGAAAAATAACCTGTTTCTAGAAAAGCATCAATATAATCTGCTAGATTTTCTTCAGCAATTTTAGGAAGCATTTCATTTATAATCAAATCTATGTATGCTGAATGATTTTCTTTATATTCAGTAGGGAAGGCATGAGCTCCTAAAAAAGTAGATTTAATCTTGATTGGATAATTTTGTGCCAATCGTTTTATAACTCTTAGCATTTTTAATTCTCCATCAACCGTTAATCCATAACCTGACTTAATTTCAACAGCTCCTGTTCCTTGTTTCATTATTTCTTCAAGTCTGGCTTTAGATTCTTGATAGATTATATCTTCAGAAGTTTCATTAACTCTTTTGGCTGAATTTAAAATGCCTCCGCCACGATTTGCTATTTCTTCATAGCTCAATCCGTTTATCCTATCCACAAACTCTTGAACTCTATTGCCAGCATATACAATGTGTGTATGACTGTCACACCACGTTGGTAA
>CAMLKV010000244.1 GCA_946480635.1 uncultured Flavobacterium sp. | reverse complement strand
TTATCTCCTGTCGTACAATAGTGAATCTCAAGTGAGTCCCCGTCTTGTACAATGTCCTTTGAATAATGTACTGCGTCTTTGTCCCCGAGGCGAACTTTAGTCGCACCTTCATTTTCTGAAAGTTCATCATTCAAATTTTTTTTGAGGAATTTTTCCTTTGATTCAATGTCGCCCGTCTCAAGTCGCATTGCGGTAATTCTCAAATTACCTTTCCAATCTTTCTTGTCCATGGAAAATATTAAAACTGTCAGTATTGTTAAAACTCTCATGTCGTGAAGCAATGCACGCTAACGGTCCTTGGCTAGCTGCTGTTGTGGTGTTTTGTTACTAGCCAAACCAAATATACGAATACTTTCGGATTTTCGGAGAAAATTCGGAAGTAAGCTAGAAGCCACAATAACAGCTAACCAATGTTATGCCTCGTTTTTATATCTGTCAAAATATTTATTCAATGTTTCGATTAGTCTGTCCGAACTTATGTCAAGTCCAGCAGATGCAATATTGAATGGAGAGTTGTAATTGTTAATATTAAACTGCATTAGCTTTCTTCTAAATTCGTTTGTCTCTTTTGCAAGCCAATATTCAGGATTTTTTACTCCGATTATTACAATTCTGGTGCTTTGTATTTTAATTTCCTCAAAACCTTTTATATCAGTCCATTTTAAAAATTCCGTTAGTGATTTTTTCGGATTTACATTAAGTCCTTCTGAGTCGATAATTAAAGCAATCTCTGATTTTATCAATCTTTTAATACCAACAAAAATTCCAAGTCCAAAAAAGACAATTCCTGCAATTCCAATTCCACGAGTAAAAATTGGATTTTTAGCTCTCCAACTAGTCAGGTTGTCCGCTTCTATAACTAGCCAAAAACCTATTGCAACAAAAGCAATAGAAGCTAGTAATAACCATAATGATTTCTTTTTACTTGAATAAATTTCGATTCTTTCCATTTAGGTTTGTTGTTTTAAAATGAGGCATAACGTTCCGCGGCTTGCGGAAGTGGCGACTTTTTAATTAATAGTTGTAAATATAATCAATTTTTGAACTTAGTAGTTTCCGGCCAAGAAACGCAAAACGAGCCATTGCTGCAAACCGCTGTTAGCACCAGTACTTATTTTTCAGTATAATTTTCCATATAATCATTCACTGAACTTATTATCTTGACTTTCGGGCTTAGAGATTTCTGAATAATTTCTAAGTCGTTTTTGTCAAATTTTGAATCAGTAATTTTGAGTACTTTCAGATTTGAAAGTAACTTCAGCTTAGGTATTTCAGAGACAATATTTAGGTTCTTGTTCAGTGCTAAGTCTAAAACTTCAAGATTTTTGAGTTGTGATATTGATTTTGGTAAACTTTTCAGATTATTTGAGTTTAGAATTAAAACTTTCAATGACTTCAATTCTGATATTTTTTCAGGCAACTCATAGATTTGGTTTTTCTCAATGTCACTTTCTGGCAATGCTGATAATGGCGGATAGAATACAATTTCTTTTGCACCAAGTTTTAGTTTAGTTAAGTTTTTGTATTCAAAAATGCTATCAGGAATTGTTGCTAGTCTTCTGCTACTTAAATCAACTTCGGTTTTTATTCGATTATTCTTTTCAGAACATGAATAGAAAAATATAAGTGTAAATACTAATAAATATCTCATTTTGCAGTTGTTGAAGTATTGGTGCTAACGTCCCGCCGGCTTTCTGTCAGTGGCGGTTTTTTATTACTGACGTTTACAAATATACCGAAAAGTAATTAAGAAAAAACTTCTTTTTAAAGAAGAAGAGCAAACACTAACCATCCCAAATAAATCCCTAAACCCGCCATTGCAGAAAACCGCTGTTGTGCGTTCGTAATTATTAATTTATTTTTTTATAATTCAGTAATCTTCCTAAACTTGTAGTTTCTATTATTACGTTATTTCCTTCTTCTACATCGTTATATTTAAAAGTATTACTAAAAAATAGAATATGACATGGTTTGAATATTATTACCCTTTTTTTATTCCAAATTTTGCGCTTCCAAATCACAGAACTTCTTTTTTCAGTTTTGTAGTCCCTTTTTATTTCAATTTTCTTTATCAGAAAGTTTAAAACAACTAAAATGAGTAATGGTAAACAGAATAAATGTATTTCTAAAACAGCTTTAATATATTCTTCAAAATTTTCAGGTATATGCGTAGGTTTTCTTCTCCATCCATAGTAAGGGAAAAAAAATGAGTAAGCGTAAAGAAATATTGTCGTTAAATTTGCTACTATATACCAATCCTTGCTAAATCTGAATAAATTAGTTCTTTTTAATTTTTTTATGTCTTCTTCGGTTAGTTTTTTTTGCATAGTTTGGTATTATGACGCACAACGTGTTTATATGCGCAACATTTTATCTTTTATACACCCAAAAATGGGTGGATAAGCGAAGTTTTATTGCGTTTTTAAAAATAATAAAATTTACTTACAAATCATCAAACGGACTTTTAATTTGTTGAATGTTTTTTGTGCTTACATGAGTGTAAATTTCAGTTGTTTTACTACTATTATGACCTAGTAATTCTTGAATATAACGTAAATCTGTACCGCTTTCTAATAGGTGCGTTGCATAACTATGTCTTAACCAATGTAAAGTAACAGGCTTTTGAATCCCTGTTTTTTTCAATGTATTTTTTAAAACTTGTTGTAAGCTCCTTGCATCATATTGTTTTCCCGGATGTTGTCCTTCAAATAAATAAAATTTCGGCTTATAAAGTTTGTAGTATTCTCGAAGTAATTCTAGTATTTTTGGACTCAACGGAACAATTCTGTCTTTTTTGCCTTTTGAGTTTTTTAAAATAACAATGTTTCTTTTCGAATCAATATGTTGAGGTTGTAAGGCTAATAATTCACCACAACGTAACCCACATGAATAAATTAAACTCAACATAACCCGATGCTTAATGTTTATAGGTGAAGTAATAATTTGTTTAACTTCTTCCTTGCTTAAAACATTTGGAAGCTTTTTTTCTCTTTTTGGACGATGAATTTTTTCAATTTCAATAGTCTTTCCTTCAACTGTCTTAAAAAATAATTTTATAGCATTTACAATTTGATTTTGATAAGAAGATGATAATTTGTTTTTTAGAATATAGTTGTTATTGTATAAAATTACATCTTCGTTAGTGATTTGGTTTATAGATTTTGTGTTAAAAAAAGTCAAAAAAGATTTTAAAGCATCACTATAGATGGTTATTGTGCTTGAGCTATAACGTTTTGAGGACATATAATTTTTAAACGCCCTAATATTCTCACTCCCTTCTAGATTTGGAGATAAAGTTTGTGATAAAGGAAGTTTAAAGCTTATTCGGTTTTCTTCGGTATCTGGTAAATGCCAGTATCCTTGACTGGAAGACCATAAAGCATTTTCAAAAGTTTTAATTTGTGCAATTAATTTTGCGTTCTTTTCAAAATAAACAGCAATTCTAGGAGTGTTTTTATGCAAAACAGCTTTGGCTTTCCAATTCATTTTTAAGGCTTATAATAATTCAAAAATAATGTTTTTTAAAAAATAAATATCTTTAGTCAAATAAATTAGTTTCTAAAAAACAAGTTAAGTTAATAATGCCTTGACCATACTCCGACCATACTCCGTATCAAAGCCGTACATAAGCCGAGTAAAGCCGAATAAAACAAAATGTAACTCATAAGTCATAAATCACAACGGATTAAAATACTTTGTATATTTGTGAACCTATTTTTTTAAAGAATGATTTACCCAAAAATACCTTTGGCACAAAGTATTATCGAGATTTGTAACGCAAAATTGGAAGTGCAGCTGTTGGTGGATGGTTGTAAAAAAGTAGGTGTAACGCATGTGGTTATTTCTCCCGGATCCAGAAATGCACCCTTAACCATTGGTTTTACAAATAATTCCGCCTTTACTTGTTATAGTATTGCCGATGAGCGTTGTGCAGCCTTTTTTGCTCTGGGAATTGCGCAACAAATACAAAAACCTGTTGCTGTAGTTTGTACTTCAGGTTCGGCCTTGCTAAATTATTATCCAGCAGTGGCTGAGGCTTTTTATAATCAAATTCCTCTAGTTGTTATTTCGGCAGACAGACCTCATGATAAAATTGACATTGGCGACGGACAAACTATTCGTCAGGAAAATGTGTATGTCAATCATATTTTGTACAATGCTAATTTGTTAGAAGAAGCATCTGAAGAAAATGATTTGAAAATTCAAGAAGCTTTATTTATAGCTAATTCTAAAAAAGGACCTGTTCATATTAATGTTCCGTTTGAAGAGCCTTTGTATGAAATTGTCGAAGAGCTTTCGGTAAAACCATGTTTGGTTAATTTGGTTCCAGAAAAGAAAGAGAAACCTAATTTAGAGGAGTTTATTCAGCTTTGGAATCAATCGTCTAAAAAAACGATGCTGCTAGGA
>CAMLKV010000243.1 GCA_946480635.1 uncultured Flavobacterium sp. | reverse complement strand
GAAAAATGCCATCAAAGTAAACAACGCTTTAGACTATCAAACAAACATTGAAGGAATCTATGCAATAGGTGACGTAAACACTTATCCAGGAAAGCTAAAATTGATTTTATGTGGTTTCCATGAAGCGACTTTAATGTGTCAAAGTGTTTATAACAGAATAAATCCTGGAAAGAAATATGTATTGAAATACACTACGGTTTCAGGAATTGATGGTTTTGATGGTTCTCGTAAAGAAGCTGAAAAAGCAGTTGTAAAAGCAATTGAATAAAACAATATTATAAAAAAAAAGCGGGTTAATCCCGCTTTTTTTATTTCTTACTCGCTAAATAAACTCCGCTCAAAATTACGCTAGCTCCAACAAGCTGCATGAAATTCAAGGTTTCTCCATCAAGCATTCCCCAGCTCATCGCTACAATAGGTATAAAATACGTAACCGATGAAGCAAAAAGAGGAGAGGTGATTTGGATTAGTTGATAATACAAAATATTAGCAATTCCTGTTCCTACCATTCCTAGAATTATTATGAAAAGTGTAGAATGAATAACTTCCGGTTGTGTCATTACATCAGCATAACCGTTTGCAAAAAGAATAATCAATGCAGGAATCAGTAGTGTTAGAAAGTTTCCAGTTGTAATTGCCAGCGGACTAACATCTGATAAATATCTCTTAATTAAATTTACATTCAGTGCATAACACATGGTTGCAATTACTACTAAAAATGCACAAAAATAGTTTGTTTCTCCACTCGCTGATTTCCCAAAGAAAACAAGAAGTAAACAACCAGTTAAACCTAAAACAACTCCTATAACTTGATTTCTTACAAAGCCTAATCCAAAAGCCAAGACGCCAATTAATAAGGTGTATAAAGGTGTCAAGGAGTTTAAAATTCCGCTTACCGAACTTTTTATTCCAGTCTGCGCATAAGCAAATAAAAACACAGGTAATCCGTTACCAAATAAAGAAGTTATAGCGACATATTTCCATTTAGTAAGTGGTATTTTAGAAATACTTTTAAATCCAACGATTACCATAAAAAGGCAGGCAAATATTATTCGTAAGGCACCTAGCTGAAAAGGATTTAAGCCTACTAAACCACGTTTTATCAATATAAAAGAACTACCCCAAATTAAGGAAAGTAATATTAATAAGAACCATTTGTTATTTTTAGAAAACATAAAGAGATTTTGATTTCCCAAAATTATGTTATTGTTTGGATATGAATTGTCAAAATCTATACTTTTGTTTATTCAATTATCAAAAAAAGAAATTATGAAAAATATTAAACTATCAATCTTAGCTTTAGTAGTAGCTGGGATTACTTTGGTAAGTTGTAAAAAAGAAGAAGAAGCTGCTAATGCAGAAACAAATGCAGTAACGGAAACTACTACTAATTCCGACTCTAAAACGGTAGCTAAAGCAGAGACTACAACTTTCAATATCGAAGGCATGACTTGTGCAATGGGTTGTGCTAAAACAATCGAAAACAAATTAGCTGGTTTAGAAGGAGTTCAAAAAGCTACAGTGGATTTCGAAAAGAAAACAGCTACTGTTGAATATGATGCTGCTGTTCAAACTCCTGAGAAATTAGTTGAAACTGTTGAGGCTGTTGCTGATGGTAAAACATACAAAGTATCTAACGTAAAAAATACTGCTGATAAAGCAATGAATTATCAAGAACCAAAGCAGGAGAAAAAGAAAGCAACCGCTACTAAAGAAGCTTCGAAAACGGCTGAAGCTTCTGCAACGACTAAGAAAAAAGCTGGTTGTTGTGCTTCAAAAAAATCTTGTTCATCAAACGTTAAGGCAGAAGGAACATTGTAATATTTTCACTTAATAAAAAAGCTCCGATATTTCGGAGCTTTTTTTATTTCCATTCTAATGATTCCATTAGCATTCGTAAATCGTTTTTGATATAGTGTGCCGCAGGTAAAACCGAATCAAAATTTGGTCTGGCATAAAAATAAACAGAACCTGCTAAAAAGTGTTTCGTGCTATCCGTTAAATAAAACTGAGATTGTGAAGCAGCGTTTCCGCCCACTTCATAAAACATTCCGTACGCTTTCTTTTTCTCATTTACATAAGGTTGCTCAACAATTCCATCAGCTTTGATAACATGTTCGTATGTCAGTTTTTGAGCATCACGTAAGAGAGCGTCAATGTTTTTATTAACTGGTTTGTAGTTTAAATAAACTGTGGCTTTTAGTTTAGGATATTCTATATGAAAGTTGCAATCGCCTTGATCTACAACCTTTCCCAGTGTATTGTATTCAAAAGTGAAACCACACGTTTTGTCAAATTTTGTATAACTTGGCTCTGGGTAGTTTAAGCTTAAATAGGCTTTGGGTTTTGGTAATACATCGTCTTTGCAACTTATAATGTTTATGCATAATCCACAAAAAAGGATAAAGCTCAAATATCTTTTTGACATTGGAAATTAATTAAAAGGGTAAATCGTTTTCGATAGGGTTGTCAAAATTAGTGCTTTTTGGTGTTTCGGGTTGCGATTTTAACATTTCCGAATCCTTTTTAGTAGTAAGAAAAGTGAATTCGGTTACCTGAATTTCTGTAGTGTATTTGGTAGTGCCGTCTTCAGCTTGCCATTGACGAGATTTAATGCGTCCTTCAACATAAATCTTATCTCCTTTAGAAAGGTATTTTTCGCAAATTTCGGCAGCTTTATTGCGAACCACAACATTATGCCATTCGGTCGAAGTAATTTTCTCTCCAGTCGTTTTATTTATATAGATGTCATTGGTAGCCAGCGGAAACCTTCCTATGCAATTTCCACCTTCAAAATAATGCATTTTTACTTCGTCTCCTAAATGACCTATAAGTATTACTTTATTTAATGTACCGTTCATGGCTTATAAATTAGTGAACATCAAATATACGCAAAATTTCAATATTTATAGTTTTCTATAAAATTGTGGAGTACAATGGGAAAAGGATGTTTTTTTAACGTTTCGTAATCAAAACTATTTTCGAAAGGAAACTCGTATAAGTTGTGCCAAATGCCTTTTTGAGTTCTTTTATTGATAATTGCTTGGTTTTTATTGTCTATAACCAGAAGATAATTGAAGAATCTGTTTGTAATTTTTTGCTTTTTAAGTTTTATCGGAAGTTGAGAAACTTTGTTTTTTGCCAGTGCTAAGCACGAATTATCCAATGGACACGAATTACAATCAGGACTTTTTGGGACACATTGTAAAGCGCCAAATTCCATAATAGCTTGGTTAAACAACTCTGGCTTTTTTTTGTCAATTAATTCTGAGGCTAACTGAGTAAATTCTTTTTTAGCTCCGCTGGAAGCGATATCAGTTTCAATATCAAAATATCTCGACAGGACTCTGTAAACGTTTCCATCTACAACAGGAACACATTCTTTAAACGAAAAAGAAGCTATTGCTGCGGCTGTATATTCTCCAATTCCTTTAAGTTTTAGTAAATCTTTGTAATTGTTTGGGAAATTTCCGCTTAATTCTTCAGAAATGTATTTTGCAGTAGCGTGAAGGTTTCTTGCTCTAGAGTAGTAGCCTAATCCTTGCCATAGTTTTAAAACTTTTTCTTCATCGGCTTTGGCCAAATCAAAAACGGTTGGGAAAGCCTCAGTAAAAGCTAAAAAATAAGGTAAACCTTGTGCTACACGGGTTTGTTGTAACATAATTTCTGAGAGCCAAATATGGTATGGATCCTTTGTTTTTCGCCATGGTAAATCTCGTTTATTGTCTAAATACCACGTAATTAATGTCTTACTAAAACTCATAGTTCTTAATTGGTACGCAAAAATAAATCTTTATGTTATTAAATTTTAATCGGTTATAGTTGAAATATTGTTTTTTTAATTTATATATTTGCACACTCAAAAAATTACATAAACTTAAATTTATATAATACAATGACAAAAGCAGATATCGTAGCTAAAATTGCTGACAAATTAGGGTTGGAAAAAGGAGATGTTCAAGCTACAGTTGAATCTTTTATGGATGAAGTGAAAACTTCATTAGAAACAGGAGATAACGTTTATTTAAGAGGTTTCGGAAGTTTTATCGTTAAAACAAGAGCTGAAAAAACGGGAAGAAACATTTCTAAAAATACAACAATCAAAATCCCTGCTCACAACATTCCAGCATTCAAACCTGCTAAAGTTTTCGTAGAAGGGGTTAAAACAAACAACGAAGCAAAATAATTTACTAATCTATAAAACTACAAAGTTATGCCAAGTGGTAAAAAAAGAAAAAGACATAAGGTAGCTACTCACAAACGTAAAAAAAGAGCGAGAGCTAATCGTCATAAAAAGAAAAAGTAGTTCTTAAACTACTTTTTTCTTTTTAAACGTTCATTGAAATCGGGAATTTTAAAAATTAAAAGAGCAATTTTTTAAGATTTAAAATTTGCCATCGGGTAAATTGCCTGTAAAAATGTTTAATCCAT
>CAMLKV010000242.1 GCA_946480635.1 uncultured Flavobacterium sp. | reverse complement strand
TGCCCTTTTAACAACCGTACCAGCCAATTGAACTGGTTCCAAATTGGCAACTGGAGTGATTGCTCCAGTTCTCCCTACTTGATATGATATTGAATTTAATATTGTTGAAACCTGTTCTGCTTTAAACTTATAAGCGATTGCCCAACGAGGTGATTTTGCGGTATATCCTAATTCTTCCTGATGATATAAATCGTTTACTTTAACAACAACACCATCTGTTTCATAAGGCAAATCATGTCGGTGTTTATCCCAATATTCAATAAACTCAAAAACTTCGTTCATTGAATTTGCTAATTTTGACTGAGTCGGAACTTTAAAACCCCATTGTCTTGCTTTTTCAAGACCTTCAAAATGAGAAGAAAAAGGCAAATTTGTCCCAACAAGTGAATACAATAAACAATCTAAAGGTCTTTTCGCAACCTCTGCACTATCTTGAAGCTTCAAACTTCCCGAAGCTGTATTTCTAGGATTTGCATATGGAGTTTCTCCAATTTCAATCAATTCCTGATTCATTTTTTCAAAACCTGCTAATGGAAGAATGATTTCACCTCGAATATCGAATTTATCAGGAAAGTCCCCTTTTAATTGAATTGGAACAGCCTTAATCGTTTTTATGTTGTTTGTTACATCATCACCCTGAAAACCATCACCACGTGTTACCGCTCTTTTTAGTTTTCCATTTTCGTAAGTAATATTTATAGAAGCACCATCATATTTAAGTTCACAAACATAACTCAAAGGAACGTTTCCTAATATTTTTTGGGCTCTCACTTCCCAATCTAATAAGTCTTCTTTAGAATATGAATTATCCAATGAATACATTCTGTTTTCATGGACAATAGTTTCAAAATTCTTGGTAACTGTACCACCAACTCTTACAGTTGGTGAATTCTCATCGAAGTATTCTGGATGTTTACTTTCTAAATCTTGAAGCTGTTTTAGCTTAGTATCAAATTCAAAATCTGAAATTGTAGGATTATCTAAAACGTAATAATTATAGTTATGCTGATTAAGCTCATCTCTAAGGGCTTTAATTTGCTGCAAAACATCCATAAAAAAATTGGCTAGTTAGTTTAAGCAACTAATTTAACCAATTTCTGATAATATATATATTAAAGGGAAAAAACTATTTCTCTAAAATAGAATTCATTTGATCGAAGAGTTCCCCTTTACTAAAAATGGCTCCTTGTTTTACCAATTCGAATATTTCTTCGTTTCTTTCTCCAGCAAAAACCTTTTGTCCGCGTTGCACTTCAACTGTATCTGTAAACAAATTATCACTCAACCATTCCAAGCCATTTTTAGTCAAAAAATCAACCTCAGCAATCTCAGTTTTAATAACAATTGTTTGCAAATGAACCTCTGTACAATGAAAAAGGAATATGAAATTTTTTGAGTAGTGCTCAAGGTATTTAGCATTAGTTAAAACCCCTTCCCAGATTAAATCTGAAAAAACATCTATTTCCTGTTCAGCAACTTCTGGTTTGTGTTCTTTAATTAAATCCCACTCGCTTTTATCAATTTGCTGAGCAGCTAAAAAATTAATAAACTCAGAATGTAGTTCTTCTAATTGTTCTTTTGATAATCTAATGTACTTCATTATGTATCTTTAATTGTAGTATTTTTAAAATTAGTATCGTAATCTTCTCGCAAAGTCTTAAATAATCTGTCCCAAATTAATGTATACAAACCATAATTTCCATGAAAAGATCTGTGATGCTCATTATGAGCGCTTCCAGTATTAATCCATTTTCCAAGGATTGTTTTATTAAAGTTTTTAGGGTATAATTCGTATCCTAAATGCCCATAAACATTATAAATTATCTGAAACAACATAAATAAAAAGAAAGCATTACGGTACACTGGAACAGTAAATGCGATTAAAGGAACAATTCCAGCTTCGATAATTGCTTCAAGAGGATGAAAAGCATAAGCAGTCCAAGGAGATGGATTCGTTGATTTATGATGAATCAAATGCACTTTTCTGTACAATAAAGGACTATGCATTAAACGATGCATCCAATAAAAGTAGGCATCATGTAAAAAATACATCCAAAGAAAACTAAATGCGAAGTAATACCAATTGTCGATGGGTGCATAAATAACATTATTATATGCCTTAAAAGTATTCATACACAAATAAGCAATAGAAGAAAAAATAAACATCGAAACAAGTGAATATTTTACATCTCGATAATAATGCACACTTTTAGGAAATTTATTTTGAAGTCTAAATTTTTGCCATTTGTTTTTAAATAAAATATAAAACAACAAAAAAGTAAATCCTGCTAAAACAAAATATCGTGAAGAAATTATAGAGACTACTTTAAGCCAAGCACCAACATCGAAGCTTTCCATATATAAATACTTTATTATTACAAAAGTAAAAAAATATAGAATAAAAAAAGTCCCGCCATTGCGAGACTTTTCAATTTATTTCAAACAGAAATTAAGCTTGTTCAGCAACAATTTCGTAAGCTAAATCAACGATTACATCACGGTGTAAACGAACTGATGCATTGTACTTACCAATTCTTTTAACGATACCTGAAGTGATGAATTTTTTATCGATTGAGTGACCGTTTTTCTCTAAAATTTCAGCTAAATCAGCGTTAGTTACAGAACCAAAAAGTTTCTCACCACCTGCTTTTGCAGTAATTTTGATATCTAAAGCTTTTAATGCTTCAGCTAATGTTTTAGCATCTGCAACTATTTTAGCTTCTTTATGCGCTTTTTGTTTTAAGTTCTCAGCTAATACTTTTTTTGCTGATGGAGTAGCTAATACAGCTAATCCTTGAGGAATTAAAAAGTTACGTCCGTATCCTGGCTTAACCGTTACTACGTCATCTTTAAATCCTACGTTTTGAACATCTTGTTTTAATATAATTTCCATGTTGTTGTCCTTATATTTTAGAAGTTAGTCCCGATTTTATCGGGACAACAACTATATATTTAAATTAATTATTTTAATAAATCAGCTACGTATGGCATTAAAGCTAAGTGACGTGCTCTTTTTACCGCTACAGATACTTTTCTTTGGTATTTTAAAGAAGTTCCTGTTAAACGACGAGGAAGGATTTTACCTTGCTCATTTACGAATTTTAACAAGAAGTCTGCATCTTTATAATCGATGTATTTGATTCCTGATTTTTTGAAACGACAGTATTTTTTTTGTTTGTTCGTATCAATGTTTAAAGGCGTTAAATATCTGATATCTCCGTCTTTTTTTCCTTTTGCAGATTGCTCGATTGTTGACATGATAATTAAGCTTTTTTAGATTTTAATTTTTCTCTTCTTCTTTCAGCCCAAGAAATAGCGTGTTTGTCTAAACTTACAGTTAAGAAACGCATAACTCTTTCGTCACGACGAAATTCAGTTTCAAAACCGATTAATACATCACCTTCTACTTGGAATTCAAATAAATGGTAAAAACCACTTTTCTTGTTTTGAATTTCGTAAGCCATTTTTTTCAAGCCCCAATCCTCTTTGGATACCATCTTAGCACCTTTTGAAGTTAAAT
This sequence comes from uncultured Flavobacterium sp., assembly GCA_946480635.1. Next base: position 911 of record CAMLKV010000242.1, on the reverse strand, counting down.
AATCTTCAAATTTGCTTACTGTTTCCTTTACCTGAGTTTCAGATAAAACGGGATTCAAGATGAAAACAGTTTCATAATGATTCATAATAATAAATTTTATTTGTTAAAAATGTGGGTGCAAAAGTAGTCTTTTTATTTCAATACACAAAACAAAACGCAAATAAATCGATAAAAATCATTTTTTCATTCAAAATAATTTGGTGTTTAAATAAATTATTCTATTTTTAGCATACAAATCTATTAAAATGACGCTTATGAAATTGAACTGTATTGTTGTTGATGACAGCTCTATTCAGAGAATTTTGGTAACAAAATTAGTAGATGCTCACCCTAATTTATCCTTGGTAGGCGAATTTTCCAACGCTGTCGAAACCAAAAACTGCTTGGCTACAAAACAAGTTGATTTGTTATTCCTAGACATTGAAATGCCAGTAATTAACGGATTTAACTTATTAGATGGTCTAAAAGAAAAACCACAAATCATATTTATCACTGCAAAAGCAGAATATGCCGTAAAAGCGTTTGATTATGATGCGACAGACTACCTACAAAAACCTATCACGAAAGAACGTTTTAATGCTGCCATAAAAAGAGCAATGGACATGTATCAGCTTCGTCGTGAGAGTATTGAAGAAGAAGGAGAGCATATCTTTATTAAAAGTAATCTGAAAAAACTTAAAATCTACACTTCAAAAATTAAATGGATTGAAGCATATGGTGACTACGTAAAAATAGTTACTGAAGATGATAGTCATCTGGTGTTATCTACCATGAAATCTTTTGAAAAAGATTTATCTAAAGAAAAATTCATTCGAGTACACAAGTCTTTCATTATCAATATTGATAAGATAGAGAAGTTTAACAGTAAATTTGCAGAAATTGGCATTACTAAAATTCCCCTAAGCCGAAAC
>CAMLKV010000241.1 GCA_946480635.1 uncultured Flavobacterium sp. | reverse complement strand
ATTCCATTAACTTTACCATCAGTTGGTGTAATGAAATGTGCATCAGCTACCATTGGATTTGCAGAGTTGAAAGTAGATTGAGGTATTATGTGTTCTCTGTTATAGCAATCTCCCTCAGAACTATAATTTCCACATCTTTGAGCAGAACCAGAACCATAATTATATGGATCTGCTGCCGTTGGACGCTCTGAATACATATCCATTATTGTCCCATCATTTTCATAATAATTATCAATATCTGATGTTTGATATGTTGTATAAAGACCATCATATCCATTATTTGTATGACCTTTTATGATATTGTATAATTGAGTTTTTAATACAGCTCCAGTTCCAGTAGCAGTATTGTAATATCCCGCAGGAATCTGTGCAAATGAAATGCACGTAATCAATAATAAAAGAAAAGTAATTTTCTGTCTCATAAAGGTTTAAGTTTTTAATTTTTTTATATTGGGGCAACAAATCTATTAAAAAAGTTTATATGGCAATTAATTTACGATTACTTTTTTCGTTGTAATTGCATTTCCTGATGTTAACTTCAATAAATAGAAGCCTTGAGGTAAATTACCTATTGTAATACTTTTCTTATCTGCTTCAAAATTCTTGATTAATTGTATCAATTGACCGTTTAAATTGATAACCTGAATTTCATCCATATTTATCTCTGATGATACTGTTACCGAATTGTTATTTGAAGGATTTGGATATACAGTTGTTCTTGCTAAAGCATCAAATTCATCAACAGAAAGGAAAATACCAGGCCAACGATTTTGTGCAGCAGTTCCTCCCCATATTACAGTTGCTAAATAAGGATTATCTATAAATGGGTTTCTGTTACCTTGAGCATATGTGCCGTTAGAATTATGATATGTGTTTCTGTTATCTTCATATTGAGAAACTGGATCTTCTGCATTCCATTGTAAAAATAGGTTAATCATATTTGTATCACTAGCAACAGTGGTTCCTGTGCCAACATTTATTGGTAAACATTGAGTTGGATATCTCAAATACATATACATCATCATACGAGCTACATCTCCTTTCCATTCATCACCAGGATACCAATCGGGACCAACATTTCCTGAGTTACCTGATCCAGCAGCGAATTTTCTGTTTCCACGGTTTGCATTTCTTTGTACATCGGCTGCTCTTAAATGGTGTGCATCTTCACCAGCATCACTAGGCGCTGCATCATCTAATGCAGGCGTACCTAAAGATTTTGCATACACGTGTTCTCTGTTCCATTCGCATGAATTATTTCCTCCGTTTGAATCTTTATTTCTACGTCTGTGGTCATTATCGTCAGCTGTTGAAGCAGGACACATATTACTGCTAAATCCATAAAGCAATAATACGTTTGTATTAGTCACATCAGTTGGATCCAAATCAGTTATTTTTGATGCTTCCCAAATTCCAGGTGTATAAGATAAAAAATTGGTATGTGTATTAATGATTTTTGTTGACAAAGCATTTTTTAGATTTTGTCCAGTCAAAGTCCAGTTGAATCCATTGTAATATGGTGCAGCTGGAGCTCCATTTTGAGAGAATGCTATAATTGTACTTAGCAAACTGATTAAAAAGTAGATTTTTTTCATAATACTATTTTTTAAATTGGGGTTAAAAGTTAGTTTGAATTAAAGCGCAAACACCTATTTACAATTATTAATTGTAAAAATATGTCACTAAAATATTTTAAAGGGTTTTTAGATTTTTTTAGTTGATTTTACGGTTTTCTTTCTAATAAAGCCATATAAAATCCGTCATATCCTGACTCGTGAGCCAGAATCTTGTGGTCTTCTACAAAGGTAAAGTTTTTTCCGCTTTCTGTAGTTAAAAATCGTTGTATTTGTTCTTGATTCTCAGATGGTAAGATAGAGCAAGTAGCGTAAACTAATTTTCCACCAGGTTTTACTATTTTAGAATAATTCTCCAAAACTTCTGCCTGAATTTTTTTGATGTTTTCAATAAATTCAGGTTGCAGTTTCCATTTACTGTCGGGATTACGTTTTAAAACACCCAAACCACTACATGGAGCGTCAATTAAAACTCTGTCAGCTTTTTCGTGAAGTTTTTTGATAGTTTTTGAACTTTCAATTACACGAGTTTCAATATTATGAACTCCATTACGGCGTGCACGCAATTTCAACTGATTTAATTTACTTTCATATAAATCCAAAGCAATTAATTGTCCTTTGTTTTCCATGATAGAAGCCAAATGCAATGTTTTTCCTCCAGCACCTGCACATGTATCTACAACTCTCATGCCTGGTTTAACATCTAATAAAGGAGCAACCAACTGTGATGATGCATCCTGCACTTCAAATAAACCATCTTTAAATTCCTGAGTAAGGAATACATTGGCACGTTCTTTTAAAACTAATGCTTGTGATTGATTTTTGATGTATTCGGTTTCAATATTAGCGTCCATTAAACGAGAACGTAATTTATCTGGAGTAATCTTTAAAGTATTGACACGTAAAATTACTTTAGCCTGTTCGTTTTGAGCTTTTATTTCTTTGTTCCAAACCGCTTCTCCTAATTCTTTTACTCCTAATTCATCTATCCAATCAGGAATAGATTCTTTAATAGCTCTATTTTTAGATAACTCATCAAAACGCCCTTTGATTTTGCGTTCTGGAGTTCCTTGTAACTGTGTCCAGTCTGGAATTTGATAACCTCTTAAAACAGCCCAAGACGCAAACATTCTCCATAGGTTATCACGGTCAAAAGGTTCTTTAACTTCAGCAATTTCTGCATATAAACGTTTCCAACGCACAATTTCATAGATGGTTTCAGCCACAAACTTACGATCGGCACTTCCCCAACGTTTGTCTTTTTTTAATGCACGAGCTACTACTTTATCAGCATATTCTCCTTCGTTAAAAATTGCATTTAAAGAGTCTATTGTTGTGTAAACTAAGTTTCTATGTAATCGCATGATGTTAATTTTGAGCGTGCAAAGATAGTGTAAAGTTAGAAGTTAGGAGTTAGAAGTTAGAAGTTTTTTTAATTATCAAAGTTTAATTAGGATGGAGCCTTCATTTTAAATGCGTTAGCGGGTGAAGCAAGCTACCATGTAGCGCGTAACACGTGACCCGAAGGGTAACGCCCAAATAATTAATAGAATATTTGAGTAAACTATATTTATTATGTATTTTCGTGCTCTGAAATTTAGAAAATTTTACGTTATGAAATACGATATTATTGTTTTAGGAAGTGGGCCTGGAGGTTATGTAACAGCTATCAGAGCTTCACAATTAGGCTTTAAAGTTGCCGTTATTGAGAAAGAAAATCTAGGCGGAATTTGTTTGAATTGGGGATGTATTCCAACGAAAGCATTATTAAAATCGGCTCAGGTTTTTGATTACCTAAAACATGCTTCAGATTATGGATTGAAAGTAGACAATGTAGATAAGGATTTTGGAGCTGTAATTGCACGTTCAAGAGGTGTTGCTGAAGGAATGAGCAAAGGTGTTCAGTTCTTAATGAAGAAAAATAAAATTGACGTTATCGATGGTTTTGGAAAAGTAAAACCAGGTAAAAAAGTTGATGTTACTGCTGCTGATGGTAAAGTAACTGAATATTCTGCAGACCACATTATCATTGCAACTGGTGCTCGCTCAAGAGAATTACCTAACTTGCCACAAGATGGAAAAAAAGTGATTGGATACCGTCAAGCAATGGTATTACCAGAACAACCTAAGAAAATGATTGTAGTAGGATCTGGAGCTATTGGAGTTGAGTTTGCTCATTTCTATAATTCAATGGGTACTGAAGTAACAATCGTTGAATTTATGCCAAACGTTGTGCCAGTTGAAGACGAAGATATCTCAAAACAATTTGAGCGTTCTTTAAAGAAAGCAGGTATCAATGTAATGACTAATGCTTCTGTTGAAAAAGTTGATACAAGCGGAGCAGGAGTGAAAGCTACTGTTAAAACTGCTAAAGGAGAAGAGATTCTTGAAGCTGATATTGTACTTTCTGCTGTTGGTATCAAAACAAATATCGAAAACATTGGATTAGAAGAAACTGGTATCGCTACTGATAAAGATAAAATCTTAGTTAACGCTTATTACCAAACTAACGTTCCGGGTTATTATGCTATTGGAGATGTTACTCCAGGTCAAGCTTTAGCACACGTAGCTTCTGCTGAAGGTATTTTATGTGTTGAAAAAATTGCTGGTTTACATGTTGAACCATTAGATTATGGAAACATTCCTGGTTGTACGTATGCTACTCCTGAAATCGCTTCTGTTGGTTTAACTGAAAAAGCAGCAAAAGAAAAAGGTTACGAATTAAAAATTGGTAAATTCCCATTCTCAGCTTCTGGAAAAGCAAAAGCTGCCGGAAATGCTGACGGATTCGTAAAAGTAATCTTCGATGCTAAATATGGAGAATGGTTAGGATGCCACATGATTGGTTCAGGCGTTACCGATATG
>CAMLKV010000240.1 GCA_946480635.1 uncultured Flavobacterium sp. | reverse complement strand
ACCAAGTTCAAAACCATTACTTGAATACACGGGAAAGTATAATTCGAAGTAGCCAGGTACTAAATTTAATTGTACACCACTATCATAAACAAATTTTGGGCTAAGTCCTTTGTTTTTGTACAATCCAGCATCACCATAAAGTTGAATTGATTTCCAAACAGATGATGTAACATTTAAACTTGTTAGCCACTGATTTGCGTATGGGTTTATAAATTTTGATTTAAAACCACCTTCAGCAATTATTATTTGCTGGCTAAACAAACCAGAAGTTTCTGACCTGCCATAAAAGTTGTAATCAAACAAATAATCTTTTGGTCTGTCTAAACCAAAATTGAAATATTCAGTATCTGTTTTTTTATACATAAATGTACCAGCATAAACTCTAAAACCTATTTGATAGTTACTTTCAAAGAGTTTACTATAACCACCCTCTATAACAAATTTTCCAAACTTACCTGAGAGCTGAACATTTGTTGATAGTCCATATGATTTTGCAGTTTCATTATCACCAATACCATAGCGAGCATCAAAGGCCGAATAGTTTAGAGGTGTCGTTTCGATAGTTTTTAAAGGATTAGGTTCTTTATTTACTATAACTTGTCTAAGAGTTAGCGAGTGTCTGAAATTTTTTCTTAAGTCAAGATTTCTAAATCTAAAACTAATTAACGGAGTAATTCTTTGATAAGTAGCGTTTTGAACATAATGATAATAAGAAGCTCCAAAGCCGTATCTTATTTGATATAGTTTTGAATTAGGTCGTTGTTGTGTAAAACCTATATTGCCATCTCCTGTGATAGAACTTGTTCGAGTAGAAAAACTTGGACTAAAATCAAGGGATAAAGGTTTTTCGATTAACGACCGATTACTAAATTTTAATGATAAAATTGCGCCGTCATAAACATTGTAGGCTATTTCTGGATAGTAAAAAACTTGACTGTAATTTCTATTTTCAATGTCTTTTATTAAAGTAAATTTTAAAGGTCTATTTAACGAAAAAGGTCCTTTAAGCGATTTTAAATTGTTACGATTATTAATTTCTAATAAATAATTGTTGTCATTAATTATTAGTTTATCTACTTCTTTTTTATCAAATGTAAGAGTAGAGTCAGTTTTAATATTTGGCAACCATTTTTCGAATACTAACTTTCTTTTTTTAAATCCAGATAAAGTGATTGGTACATCATTTTTACTTCTATTTACAATTTGTACGCTGATTGAATCTTTTAACTTTTCTGTTTTACCAAATCCGTAATTGACAGATGTTTTTGACTTAATAATATTATCAAAGAACCAACTAACATCTTGTTTTGCATTTTTTCGGACAATTTCTTCAAATTGATTTGAAGTTGTTTTTTTATCAATATTTGATTGAGTAAATTCTTTGAAAGAATTCACAACAATATTTTCACCTAGATATTTATTGAGATACTGAAAACTTAAACCTGCTTTATATTTACTTGAAATACGTTCGTTGAATTTTATTAAATTCTCTTTTGATTCGTCTAGGTTTTGATCTAGATTTTTTCTAGCAGTAAGTAAATAGACAATTTCATATTGTTTATTGAATTTTGCCTTTGAAAGTTGAAACCCCTTTAAGAGTCTTATCTTTCCAATGTTGCCTATTAAATCTAAATCTGGATAATATTCATTAATGTAATCTATTAAAAGATAAGTTTGTATTGCATCAATGACATAATGATCTTTTCTAAAATCAATTTTTAAATTTTGTTTTAGAAAATTATTAGAATAAGCCTTTAAGAATTGTAGTTCATATAAAAAAGAATTAGGGAACGGGCTCAAAAAACTAGGTAATTGATTTAAACCATATAACGGATTCCTATCATAATCTATTTGAGACTGAGACGTAATATAGTTTTGGTTATTGTTGAGAAACCATTATTTTTTCGTTTTGAGATTTACCAAGATATCCTTCAATGAACTTTAGTACTTTGTCTATTATTATTGCTTTTTGGATTTCAGTTACTTTATTGACTTTTAAGTTTGTTTCAATTTGCATTGTGTCATTAGAGTAACTTTCAAAAGTGTTTTTTTGTTCTATTGCAAAAGTGAAATCGGTTATGTTGCTCCCTTCAAAAGTGATTGTTTTTACTGAATTTATTTCTTCATTTTTTTGAATTAAATTTGAACTGATTGAATATTTTTTTGGAACAGTAAACTCTGCAGCAATAAAGTCTATAATTTCATTAGTTGAATCGTCAATGTTTTCGTTACTGTATGCAACAAATTTTCCGTTTTCATCTAAACGGGCAATATTCAAGAAGAAATCTTTTAAATAAAAATTACCTTTATTATACCCATATTTTGTGAATTTATCTTCTGGAATTTTTAGGGTATAATCAAACTCGATGTTAATAGATTCACCGGGTAAAAGCTTTTTGTCAAGTTTAACACTTATTAAGTCAGTTTGATTTTCTAGACGTTCCCAATTAGAAATTGTCTCGTTAGCAATGATCGAATTTATTGTTGTACTGCCTCTTTCTTTCTCTCTTGACAAATGGAAACTACGAACATATTCGTCTGAAAGTCTTTTGCCTAAATTTGTTTTTCTATTAGAATAAGCTTGATTCCAGTCGTTTATAATAATTTCTGATAAAGCTTTTTGAGACGAATTTGTAAAAATTATGGTTTGATTAACTTTTAATACCGAAGTTGTAGAGTCAATTTTTACAGATAGTCTTATTTTTTGTTGACTATGTGCTTCAGTTAAAGTTATAAGAAAAGTGAATAGTAATATTTTGGTAAAAAATCTCAAGTTATCATTGCTTTATATCAATTGCAATGTAAGATTTTTATAGTTATTTAGAGAATTTCTTCAATATTCTTTTTGATATTCTCTGCAATTTGTGCTGTAGGTAAATCATTTTCATCATTACCAAAAGGATCTTCAATTTCTTCAGCAATAAGCTCAAGACTTGCTAATACATAAAATATAAAAATAACAACTGGTATAGTGTAATAGCCTAAGCTAAAAACATACCCAAAAGGAAGTGTCATGACGTAAAAAAAGATGAATTTTTTCAAGAAAACACTATAAGAGAATGGGATAGGGGTATTTTTAATTCTTTCACAGGCACCACAAATATCAAGAAACGAAGTTAATTCTGGATTGATAAAAAGCAAATTCTCTTCTGTAAGCTTATTTTGTTTCTTTAACTCAAAAAGCTTTTTGGACATTAACTTAATCAGCTGATTAGGTTTGTGCTTTTTATGTGTGACATTAATATTGTATTCTTCAAAAAGTTCATGACTTATTTTTTCGTCTTTAAGATGAAGATTCAGCGCTTGAGCAAAGCTAGGAATAGCTTTTTTAAAGAAAATTTTATCTTCTTTTTCAGTTAAAATTGCAGAAAGTTTGACAGCTAAATTTCGACTATTATTTACTAAAGCACCCCATTGTCTTCTTCCTTCCCACCAACGATCGTATGCTGTATTAGTTCTAAAAACTAAAAGTAAGGAAATAACAAACCCTAATAAACTATGCATTAGGGTTATGTTTTTCACATAATCTTTATGAGATAATTTTAAATAATGTAACTCTAGATACGAAATGATAGTTGAATAAATTCCAATCCCGATAATTAGAGGTAGTAATTCTCTAAATGTATCTGCTTTATGAAATCTAAAAATAAAGCTAAACCAATCTTTGGGATTGTAAGAAATCATTTATTCTGCTTCTTTTTTCTCTTTATAAATTCTTGTCATTTCGATTTTCTCAGGAGCATGTAAAACCATAGGGAATTTTTCTATTTTTACTGAGCTACTGTCAAGTCCAAAGGCTTTTTCTTCTGATAACGAGAAATTCTTTAAGAAGAAGTAAGTATTCATTACTACTTTTTCGTAAAAATGCATAAAACTGTCATTAGAAAGGAATTTTTCTGAAAGAACAAACTTAAAGTCACCTATAATATTATTTTTATGTAGTGATTCATATCTACTTGTAATATCAACCTCGCCTTTTGCTACCATATCTTTGATAACTTCTTTAAACATTAGGTTGATTTTTGTAGGTTCTCTAAACCCTAAATTAAAATCAATTCGATATAAGTCATCCTTAATAATTTCGGTTACTTTATATTCTTTATTATATGGTTCTGCTGTAACATTAACGTGAACAAACCAATAAATATCAGCTCTTTTTGGTCTCTTCTGTAAAATAGAATACATAACTTTTTCTTCTATTTCATCAACTCTGTTAGCATTAGTCATATACACTAAGTGTGTTGCATACTTTGGTATTGATAAGTCAACACTTAATTCGGCTAATACTTTTTTGTAGTTGTCTATTTTTACAATTTTAGTATAGTTTTTACTAATTTTCTTAGCCGTATGCCAAATACTCATTATAAAAATTAATAATGCAGCAATGATAATAGTAACATAACCACCATGAGGGAATTTATCTAAACAAGCAATTAAGAAACTAAACTCAATTGTGAGGTAAACTAGAATGATAGG
>CAMLKV010000239.1 GCA_946480635.1 uncultured Flavobacterium sp. | reverse complement strand
TCACGTAGGAAGATATATTGGGAAAATGCAATGGTTTATGCCTTTCATTGGTTTTGATTGGCGCTACCGTAAAATGGGACATGATGAAATTGAAAAGAATCTTTTTGGTCAGACTAACACTAAGGATAAACGAGCTGTTATAAGTGCTGGAGCTAGTTATATTTTACCATTTCTAGCAACGGTTCAAGGAGAAGTATTTAGTGATGGTAATGTGCGTTTTCAATTGATGCGTGAAGATATTCCTATATCAAAACGTTTGCGCATGGCTTTCATGGTTAATACTGATAAAGAATATATGGGAGGGTTTAAATACATCCTTAACCGTTATTCTGCCTTATCAACACATTATGATAGTGATATGGGATTAGGACTAGGATTGACTTTGAATTATTAAACAAAAAAGCCCTGAAATTTCAGGGCTTTTTTTATAATTTAATTATTTTATAAATCATTGATTTATCTATCCAATTTATTTTAACGAAATATATTCCAGATTCAAATTTAGAAAAATCTAAATTGGAAGTATTCTCATTTTTTGTAACTACTTTACCAGTCATATCTAAAATCTCAACACTTTGATAATCTGAATACGAAGTTGAAATAGTTAGGTAATCTTGTACAGGGTTTGGATATAGTTGAATATCTTTTTTAGTAATAAAACTATCAGTGTTTAAAGTCACAGTATTATCTAAATAATCAGCAATTCCATTTGTGTTAGTATCATCATCCAATGGTGAACCGTTAAGGTTGTAATCTTCATTGATTGTTAAAACACCATCACCATCATCATCATCATCTCTGAAATTTAAAATTCCATCTGAGTCAATGTCATCATTATGCAATATATTATCATTGTTTAAATCTTCAAATTCATTTAAAATAGAATCATTATCGAAATCAAGATTTGTTTTAACAGGAGTTAAGTACACGCTATTAAAATGATAATTTAAAGTTGCTTGGTCATAACTTGTGCCAGTTCCACTATAGGTTAATTTTAAAAAACATTCTTGAGAATTAATTATTTGATTTGTATAAGTGCTTCCAAGCGCATTAGTATTGTTATTAAAATCGGTTTGTGTTGGAAATAAAGTACGATTGTATCCTGAAAGATCAAATCCCAATGTCATAGCTTCATTCACAATAATTGTATTAATGTAGTAATTAATGTCAAATGTGACATAGCCATCATTATTATTATCGATTACATAATAAAATGTAATACCCGGAGGAGCTGGAGGAGTAAGTTGTTGTCCTATTACATTATTTAACGAAAATAGTAATGTTAGTAGAGTAATTATTTTTCTCATTCTATTGTTTGTTTTGTTTGGGGCGTCTTGTTTTTATTTTTTTCAAAAATACATTTTTAGCCCATTATATTATACTAAATCATGAGAAAAAAGTTACAAGTTGAATTTGTAGATTAATCTTATGTGTTTTGAATGCTAAATAATTGACGGTTAGAAAAAAAGCCCTGAAATTTCAGGGCTTTTTACTATTAGTTTGTTAAATCATCGTCGGTTAATTTATCATCTACAATTTTATTATTGTGAAGCTGAACCGGATTCTTCGATTTTTTCATTCGTAAGTTCAAGAATTCCACAAACAATGAGAAGAAAATTGCAAAGTATAAGTATCCTTTCGGTATGCTGTGTACTTCTGTTGAACCTAACACTTTCAAGTCAGCTAAGTGAGCACCTTCGGCTAATAACATCACACCAATTAATATCAAGAATGATAAACCTAAAATTTGAATTGTAGGATGCTCGTTAACAAATTTAGAAACCGGACCAGCAAATATCAGCATGATAATAATTGAGATAATAATTGCACCTACCATAATTTCTAAAGCGCCAGCAGGACCAAAACCAACTGGAGGTTCAGCTGAACTTACTAATCCTACAGCAGTTAAAATACTATCAAAAGAGAACACAATGTTTAATAATGCAATTTGAATAACTGCTCCAGTTAATGAGTTGCTTGCTTTTCCAGAACTAGCTTCTTCTTCACCTTCTAACTTATGATGTATTTCGGTAACCGATTTATAAAGTAAAAATAAACCACCACCAAAAACAATCAAACTCTGTCCAGAAATTCCGCCCGACATAAAGCCCCAATCAAAATCAAAGAATGAATCCTGTAAACTCATGACCCATGTAATTCCAAAAAGAAGAATAATTCTAAAAGCCATTGCTAATAATAATCCTATTCTTCTGGCTTTTGGCTGATCTTCAGCTTTTAATTTTCCAGATACAATCGATAAGAATACAATGTTATCAATACCTAAAATGATTTCTAAAAAGGTTAAAGTCAGTAATGCAATCCATGCATCAGGGTTCATTAATGTTTCCATTCTGTTTAATTATGTTTACAGGAGTTATACGTGTCTAATTGGTTTTTGTTACAGTTCCTTTTTCTTTTTTTGCCTCACCAACAAAGGAATATTCAAACTGATATTGGTTTCCTTTGGTACTCAGTATTTTAATGTTTATAGCTTTTTTCTCCTGCATATTTTTAGGATGTAACTTTTGTAAAACATATTCACAATCATTTATCCAACGAACACTAGCCGTATCCGTTCTTCCATTAAATGTTTCGATTTGCAATGAATCATTTCGCTCAAAAACCGAAGTCATTTTTTTTCCTTCGATTTCCTGAGTAAATTCAAATTTCCCGCTTTTAAAATCTTTACAGTTATGTTCTTGTTCATAACAAGATACTAGTGAGAGACCAAGCAATACAATTATTTTTTTACTCACAGTTTTATAATTTTTTTTGTGTTCGTGAATCTTCGATTTCATTTTTTAGTAGCTCTATCCTGCTATCCGCTATATCTTTTAAAAGGACATTGAGGTTCTCGAAATGTCCTTCTAAAAGGATGCCGCTTCTATCAGGGCTATGTGATTAAATATATAATTATATAAATAATAAAAAGACAAGCAACGATTTGTATTAAATAGAAAAACCATTGATTCCTTTTTTTATGTATATCTGATTGTTCTTCAGAAAGATTTGTTGAGCAAAATTTTATTAAAATCCACCATAAAAATCCGCCAGCAAGATTATAAAAACCAGACATTAATTATTTCAATTTATTCAATTCATCGTCCGTAAAATTGCGAATGCTTTTTTCTTTAGAGAATTTATCAGCATTGTAATCGTTTGATTTGTTTTTAGGTATCGATAAACTATCCCATTCTGTTGTCTTTAGCATTTTGGCATAAAACACAATTTGTCCAACATGATATGGATAATGAGCTAGTTGTCTGTTGATGGCGTCCATCACCGTGTGGCCTTCTTTTCTAATATATATTATTTCTGAAAGTTGACTAGGCGTTAACGAATTGACAGCATTAAATAAACAATTCCAACCTTTGGTCCAAAATGCCATTAATTCGGCCTTAGTTTTATAATTTTCTTCAAACTCTCCATCACGATTTCTCCAATCTTTTTCACCATCAGTGGTAAGAAAATCAGTCCAGCGTGATAGCATGTTTCCCGCTAGATGCTGAATAATTATAGCAATAGAATTGGTGTCTTCATTAGCCGAAAAGAAAAGTTGCTCTTCTTCTAATTGATCAATTGCTTTTTCTGCCAAAGTTTTATAATATAAAAACAAACGTTTGGCACTTTCTAAAAAAATGGTGTTAGTTTCCATCAAAAAGACTTTTCATTATAGTTTGAATTCCTTTAAAGATAAGAAAAATTGCTAGTAAACACAAAATAATACCAATCCCTAAGATAGGAATATAAAAAGGATGGTTTTGATTTTTAAAGGAGCTAAAAATCACTGATGGGCCAATAAACATCAACGGTAAGGCAAAACCTAAATATTTTATTCCTTTATATAAAACTTCTTTGTTGGTAGACATTTTTTCTTATTTAGATTGATAACTTTCTACAGCTTTTCTCACGCTTCCGTGTTCTTTTAAAAGTTTTTCGGCTTCTTCATAACTAACAGGAATTTCTCCCATGATCATACGAACTCCACGGTCAATTAATTTAACATTGCTAAGTTGCATATCGACCATTTTGTTTCCTTTTACACGACCCAACTGAATCATTGTTGCTGTCGAAATCATGTTAAGAACAAGTTTTTGTGCTGTTCCGGCTTTCATGCGACTACTACCAGTTACAAATTCAGGTCCAACAACTACTTCGATTGGGAATTGAGCAGTTTGCGCGAGCGGACTTCCTTGATTACAAGTAATACAACCTGTTGCAATATTATTTTTATTACATTTTTCTAATCCACCTATTACATAAGGTGTTGTTCCCGAAGCAGCAATACCAATAACCACATCATTTTCATTGATATTCCATTCTTGTAAATCTTTCCAAGCTTGATCTTTATCGTCTTCTGCAAATTCGACAGCTTTACGGATTGCTACATCTCCACCAGCTATAATCCCAATTACTAAATCGAAAGGCACACCAAAAGTTGGAGGACACTCAGAAGCATCTACAATTCCTAAACGCCCCGAAGTACCTGCAC
>CAMLKV010000238.1 GCA_946480635.1 uncultured Flavobacterium sp. | reverse complement strand
AAGGTTGGGCCGGAGCATTTTTATACAATGAAAAAGCAAATACAGCCTTGAAAAACTTCTTCAAACGTGAAGATACATTATCAGTGGGAATTTGTAACGGTTGTCAGTTGTTCATGGAATTGGAATTAATCAATCCAGAACATGAAATTCACGGAAAAATGCTTCACAACGAAAGTCATAAGCACGAAAGTATCTTTACTTCTGTAACCGTTCAGAAAAATAATTCTGTAATGCTATCATCTTTAGAAGGTGCTACGCTTGGAGTTTGGGTTTCTCATGGTGAAGGTAAGTTCAATTTACCATATTCAGAAGAACAATATAACATTGTTGGAAAATATGGATATGAAGCATATCCAGCAAATCCAAACGGATCTATGTTTAATACTGCGATGATGTGCGACAAAACAGGTCGTCACTTGGTAACAATGCCTCACATTGAGCGTTCAACTTTCCCTTGGAACTGGGCGCATTATCCTGATAACGGATATAAAGACGAAGTAACACCATGGCATGAAGCTTTTGTCAATGCTCGTAAGTGGATCGAAGAGAAAAATAAGTAATAATAAAAGCGCCTAATTAGGCGCTTTTTTATTCAGTTACTAATTGCAAAATAGTATCATAAAGTTCCTCAACATTGACAGGTTTGCTAAGAACCTTTTTAATACTAGCCGCAACAAATAATTCTTTATTAATTTCTTCAGAAATTGCAGTTAGCGCAACAATAGGAATATGTGGTTTTTTCTTTGAAATATAATCAGAAGCTTCAAAGCCATCCATAATAGGCATCATAATATCCATTAAAACCAAATTATAGTCTTTTTCATCAATTTTTTTACAAGCTTCTAAACCGTCGTTGGCTATTTCACATTTATACCCTTTTTTGGTGATGATCTTTTGGGTAATTAATTGATTCGTTTTATTATCCTCTACCAATAAAATTGTAATTGCTGAAGGGTCTTTGATTTCTTTTTTAATAGGTATTGTATCTAAATCTTCGTGATACTTTTCAAAATCAAGTGAAAAAGATATTGTAGTTCCTTTGTTGGGTTCAGAATCTATAGAAATATTTTTATTAAACAATTCTAAGGTTTTTTTAACCAGAGTTAACCCTAACCCCGAACCACCATATTCATAATTTATTTTTTCAGACCCTTGAAAAAACAAATCGTATATTTTTTCTTTTATTTCTTGATTGATTCCTATTCCTGTATCTTTAATTACAAACTGAATTTCTATTTTTTCTGCATTTTGATTGATTTTATTTACCTCAACAATAACATTACTGTTTTTTGAAAATTTAAATGCATTATCAATCAAACTAAACAAAACTTGATACAATTTAGCTTCATCAAAGATCAATTTTTTAGGAATTCTAGAATCATAATTTAATGTTGCTGTATTATTATTAATTCTACTCTTTTTGACTGTCGTCAAGATTTTATTAAGCAATTCCTCTACCTCAACAATATCTTTTTTTGGCACATAATCTTTTTCTAAACTATCAATAACATTAATTTCAATAATATTTCCAGATAAGCTATATAGCTTTTGTACTGAAGCTTGTAATTGTTCTATATTTTTCTCGTAATCACTTTTATCTTCTTCCATTAAATGGAGTAAACCATTCAAAGTATAAATAGGTGTTCGCAACTCGTGGGAAATAGTATCTAGCAATTTTTTCTTGATACCTAAAGCTGTTTCTAATTCAGAATTTACTTTATGAAGCATTTCATTCTTTTCATTAAGTAACTTGTTGGTGTAATTTTTAAATTTAGCATTACGGTACTGGAAATACAACAAAACCATTAAAGTTATAATTGCAATAGGAAATATTACAAGCAGTGAGTTTTTATACTTTTCATTTTCGCTTCTAAGTTCATTTTCCTTAATAATAGACTGAAATTCAATATTTTTTATTTCTAACTCTCGCTTTTGATTTAAAGAGTGATTCATTTTAACAATCCTATAAACCAAACGTTTTTTGAAATAATCACTCGCAATTCTTAAATTTTCTGCTGATTCTTTGTATTTACCTTGCTTTTGATATAATTTTCCTAAAACCGAAAAATATCTTGATTTTAAAAGAAAATCTTCATCATGATTTTGAAAAATAGTTGAGTTTTTGGCTACTTCTAAATGTTCTAAGGCTTCTTCAAATTGGTTTAAATGATAATAACTTTCAGCAATGAGTAAGTTAACTTCAGGCTGATCTAAATCACCTCCAGTTTCTTTATTAATTTCTAAATATTTAAATCCGTTATCTAATGTTGCTTTCCAATCCTCTTTCTTTAAATATAAAAGTGTAAGGTTGTAGTACATGTCAACTTGCTTAACTTTTGGAGCATATTTTTTAAGGTATTCTTCTGCAAGTAAAGTGTACTTTTCATCAAGTTTCTCATTTCCTTGCGAATTATAAAAAACTGCTAAATGCTCATAATATTCACCTCTAATACAGTTGTTATTATGTTCGCTTAATATTTTTTCTGCCTTGTCGAGAACTTTTTTACTGCTAGTATAATCGAATTTGGTAATGTAGTAGTAGGATATCTCAAGATATAAATAAAGAAGCTGATCAAAATTTTTAGCATCAATTAATTTCTTCTCTAATTCATTGATCATTTTTGATCCTTGTTGATAATGTTCATAATCATCAACATCAAGTACTTTTCGAGCTTCTTCAAACTCTTTTAAAACTTTTGGATCAATTACAGTTTGTCCTTGAAAGGGATAAATTGGACTAGAAGTAAAAAAAACAAATACAAAAAAACCAATTGACAGCAGTTTCACTATCATGGATTGATTTTTTGCGCAAAGAGTTCTTTTAGTAAATTTCACCCTTAATTCATTAATTTTTATGAATTTACAATAATAATTACTTCTATTCAAATTTTATAGTTTATACTACTTCTTTTTCCGTTGTAGTTGTCAAAAAACGTAATAAATAATTTAAAATTGCCCATTAACTCTAGATTATTATATTTGGAAAAAAATTAAAATGCATTTCATTCTATTAAGTATTATCTGCAGTGTATTTGTAGGTGTACTGCTTAAAATTGCTCGCCAAAAAGAACTTAGTATTTACCAAATTATTTCATGGAATTATGTATTTGCATTGATTTCTTTATTGATATTCTTCAAACCTAAAATCAATTTAGAATTTAGTTTACCAACAGGAATTATAACGGGTAGCCTAATTGTACTTTTACCCATAATCTTTGTTTTTCAGGCCAAAGCCATAAAACATTCTGGTATTGTAAAGACCGATATAGTACAGCGTTTATCATTATTTATTTCAATCAGTTTTTCTTTGTTCATCGCCAAAGAAGTTTTCGATACTTATAAAATAACTGGATTAATTATTGCCTTCGTAGCTATATTTTTTACTTTTTACAAAAAACAACAAACTGAATCTAATCAAACCAAATCTTTTTATCTTTTGCTAGTTCTATTTGGCTTCGGAATTATAGATATTTTATTTAAAAAAGTTGCCATGATAGGAGATTTACAGTTTACCGAACTATTGTTGCTTGTTTTTAGTGGAGCTTTCATTATTTCAACTTTAATTTCATGCTACAATATTTTGGTAAAAAAAGAAACTTTCTCAATTAAAAATTTATACTGGGGAATTTTAGTTGGTGTATTAAACTTTGGTAATATTTCATTTTACATTAAAGCTCACCAATCCTTGTCTTCAAATCCTTCAACAGTATTCATAGGGATGAATATGGGAGTTATTTTATTAGGAAGTTTAATTGGTATATTCTATTTCAAAGAAAAGCTGACAAAATTAAATTATATTGGGCTATTACTTTCACTAATTTCAGTTGCCTTTATAGCTTATTCGCAATTAAACTAGTTTTTAAAATTTTAATACTTTTTTGTTAAGAACATAGAAGCTATCTTTGTTTTACTAAAACGTTGTAGTCATGGAAGAATGTATTTCAGTATTTGATATGTTAAAAATCGGTGTTGGGCCCTCAAGTTCACATACACTTGGTCCTTGGCGTGCTGCCGAACGATTTTTAAATGAATTAAATGAAATAAACATTCTTGAAAAAGTAAATCTAGTCAAAGTAGATTTATACGGTTCGTTATCCTTAACTGGTGTAGGTCATGCTACTGACTTAGCTGTAATGTTAGGCCTTAGTGGACAAGATCCTGAATACATTCCAGTACAAGATATAGATGGAATTATAAAAAATATCAAAGCTACAAACAAATTAAAGCTTGCTAATAAACTGATACAGAAATTGTTTTCAATAAAAATTTTCTTCCTTTCCACGCAAACGGGTTGACTTTTACAGCGTTTTATGAAAATAGTAAATACGAATCAACTTTCTACTCTATAGGAGGAGGATTTGTAGTTAAAGAAGAAACAACTTCAGCAAAGTCTGAAATAAAATGTGCATTCCCCTATCCTATTAATCTTGCATCTGAATTATTAGAATACTGTCAAAAACAAAATCGAAAAATTTCTGAAATTGTTTATGACAACGAAAA
>CAMLKV010000237.1 GCA_946480635.1 uncultured Flavobacterium sp. | reverse complement strand
TTGACTTCACAATACCTTAATGGAAAATTAGAAATTGAGGTTCCTAAAAAAAGAAGAAAATTTAAAAACTTCATAGAAGTAAAAGGCGCAAGAGAAAATAATTTACAAAACATAGATGTGATTTTTCCACTTGATGTTTTAACTGTTATAACTGGCGTGTCTGGATCAGGAAAAAGTACTTTAGTCAAAAAAATACTGTATCCAGTGATGCAAAAAAAACTGGAAGGTGTTGGTGAAAAAGCAGGTCAGTTTTCTGAATTAGATGGAAGTTTTTCACACATAAAACATATCGAATATGTAGACCAAAACCCCATTGGTAGAAGTTCACGCTCTAATCCTGTAACATATATAAAAGCTTACGATGATATTAGAGATTTATTTTCCAAAGAAAAGTTATCTAAAAATCGTGGATATCAGGCAAAACACTTTTCGTTTAATGTTGATGGCGGTAGATGTGAGACTTGTAAAGGAGAAGGCTCAATAAATGTTGAAATGGTTTTTATGGCCGATGTTTCTCTACCTTGTGAAACCTGTAACGGAAAACGTTTCAAAAAAGAAGTGCTTGAAGTACAATTTGAAGGAAAAAACATTGACGATGTTTTAACGATGACTATTGATGAGTCATTAGAATTTTTCAAAGCAAAAAATCAAGCTAAAATTGTTCAAAAATTGCAACCACTACAAGATGTTGGTTTAGGTTATGTACAATTAGGGCAATCTTCTTCTACTCTATCTGGTGGTGAAGCACAGCGTATTAAACTAGCTTCATTTTTAGTAAAAGGAGCAACAAAAGATAAGGCTCTTTTTATTTTTGATGAACCAACAACTGGACTACATTTTCATGACATTAAAAAGCTCCTTAAATCGTTTGATGCATTACTAGAAAAAGGACATTCAATTATTGTTATTGAACATAATCTAGATTTAATAAAATGCGCCGATTACATTATTGATTTAGGGCCTGAAGGAGGAGAAAATGGTGGAAAGTTATTAGCCTTTGGTTCACCAGAAGAAATAATTAAAAACAAAGCTTCGGTAACAGCAAAATATTTAAAAGAAAAACTATAAAAAAAGCCTCAAATGAGGCTTTTTTCATTCTATCACGATCTTTTTACTTATTTTTTTATCTCCTGATGTCATGGTGACCAAATACATTCCTTTTGATAATCCTTCCACATTGACCGTTTCTATAAGTTTAGGATTTGCAACACTTTTGTTTATTACATTTTTCCCATTAATATCAGTTACTACCAAATTATAATTATCAACTTGTAAATTTCCCATATTAATATGTAGAGAATCTTTAGTAGGATTAGGGAAAAAACTTATTTGATAATCGTTTTCAAAACTATTAACACCTAAAGTTGTTTCGGCTTTTGCAAAATGTAAAACAGCTCCAGTAGCAGCTTTAGCAACTTTGTAATTATACACAGGATCCATATTCACTAACAAATCTGTCGCAGTATGCTTGTGTGGTGTTTCATTAGTTTCAAAAAAACCAGTGATTATCTCATTGTTTGCTTGAAATGGCATATAATCTGAAGCATATGCATAAGATAATGTAGTTTGTAAAGGAGAATACAATCCAACACAAGTTATCAATTCATTTGTCATAGCAGAAGAAGCCGCATTGTTTGTAGATGGCGTTCCATTGGTATCTCTTTCACAAGTAATATTGTTATTAGTCATTCCTGCCACACCACCTACTTCATCTAAATTGAATACTAATCGAATATTCATCTTAGGAGTCGTTCCATTTACTACAGAAGAAACATAATGTTGACTCCCTTTCAAACCATCTTCCTCACCACTAAAATTGATAAATTTAATAGAATATTCAGTATTTACATTTTTTAATAATCTAGCAATTTCTAATATACTTACTACACCACTTCCATTATCGTTTGTACCTGTTCCTGTTATAGAATCATAATGACCACAAACAATCACATAAGTATTAGGGTACAAAGTACCTACCTTTGTAACTACAACATTTTTACAAGTACTTCCAGAGTACGAATAAGTATCAGTTGTTATTTGAGCTGCCGAATAACCAAAACTTGTATATTTATTAATTAACCACTGATATGTATTTTCTAAAGCTTGTGTGTTTCTGTATTTAACTCCTAAAGCTTCATACTCGGTCAAATAATTAGTAACATTTGTTTGTGAAGTCTGATTTGCAATATCTGCATAGCGTTGTACAAAAGTTTGTGAAAATAAACTTAAAGGGCTTAAAGTAATGCTCAAAAACAGAGCAAGTAATTTTGGTTTCATAATTTATTGACAGTGTTGGGTTTTAGCAAAGTTAATTTTTTTTAACATTTTTCACTATTTTTTTTAAATTTTTTAATTAACTATAAATCAATAGATTAAAAAATATTATGCTTGCATAACAAGTTTTGGCACGCAAATTGAATATACTATTTCAACAAGATGTTTTTCTTGTTCGAGATAGCCGAAAATCGAAAGAGTAAGCAAACCATTAAATTATTGTATTATGAAAAAGATTACACTTTTAGTGGCCAGCATCTTCCTGGCGGGAAGTATGGCTCACGCGTCAGAAAACCATTTTTTTTCTGACAATAACGGAAAAGGAAAAGGTCCCAAACATTATGTAGATTACAGAGATGCTGAACCTATTTCATTTATAGAACGTGGGATTGAGTTTTTTGTATTCCCTAACGGTGAATTCGATTTTAATACAAGACCAGACGATGTTCAAGGAGGTGATTACTACTTTAAAGCAGCTGGAAAAAGAGGCTCAGTAGAAATCGCTAGCAGAAGACCAGTTAATTATGGTGTTCGTATCGAGCACGATAGTTTTGGTCGAGTAAGACGAGTTGGAAATACATTTATCAACTACGATTACAATGATAGAGTAAGTAGAATTGGTACAGTTTACATGAGATACAACAGTTTTGCGTTAACACAAATTGGTGGATTACGCATCATGTACAACAGAAAATGTCAAATCATTGATATGTTTGGAAGTGTAAAAGGTTACAGAGCTTCTGGTTATTATAATGATAACTATGATGGGCCAAGAGGAAATTATCCATCAAATCCACGCGACAACGATGATGACTACTACTATTACAAAGCTGATGGTACAAAAGCAAAAATCGAAGACGATAAAAAATAAAGAATTGTAAAATAAATTTTGGTTAGGTTTGTTTGTTTACGTTAAACCTCGGGGTGCCATAACTCCGGGGTTTTTCTTTTTCAGGAGCTTTAACCTGCTTTTGCCAGTCGCTTTTTTAATGATTTCGAACCTCAATCATCAAAAAGAGCTCCAACAATGGCTCAATCAGGGCTATTTTAAAAGTAAGGATAATTTTTGAGTAAGACTTTTTCGAGAATATTGCTGCAAACCAACAGGATAGACTTTTAATTCCTTTTGAAGATATTTTTCGAAATGAGAAAGCAAAGTAGCCTTTAATCTTTCCTTTTCATAATATGTAAAGAAATTTCCTGTGTTTGTAGAAACAATCAATTCAGCAAAATCAGAATCTTGTGGACCAATAGCTACAATAGGCCTTTCTGAAACCATATATTCAAACACTTTCCCAGGAATAATGCTTTTTGTTTCTTCCGAGTCTATTTCTATCAATAACAAAACTTGTGATTTTCTTTGATGTTGAATAGCTTCAGCATGAGAAACATATCCCAAATTATTGAGATGTGATTTTAAACCAAAACTTTCAATAGTATCCAGAATTTCCTGACTCACCTTTCCTATTAACTTCAATTCAAAATTTTGAGCAAAATCATCATTAACACGAATCAATTCACTCAATGCTTCCCATAAAATTTTAGGATTCCTATCCGATAAAAAAGATCCTATATGAGCTAAAGTGAACTTTTCATCTAATGCCTCTGATTTTACTTTTTCTACATCATAACCATTAGTAATTACTTCAATTGGCTTAGTAGTCAACCTTTCAAATTCAGCCTTAGTCGTTTTACTGGTTACAATTATTTTATCAGCAGTATTAAGTACTTTTTTTTCTAAGGCTTTGTGTTTTTTATCAGCATAACTAGACAATTTCAAAGCCGAATGATACCCAATAGTCGTCCAAGGATCTCTAAAATCGGCCAACCAGTTTACTTTCAGGTCTTCCTTAAGTTGAAGTCCTATTAAATGCAAACTATGCGGTGGTCCAGACGTTATAATTGTATCAATATTATGTTCTTGAATGTACTCTGTTAAGAATTTCACAGAAGGCTTTACCCATAACACACGCGCATCGGGAATAAATACATTTCCACGAACCCAAAGCATCGCTTTTTGCAAAAAAGTTTGTTTTTTTTTATTCGGAATAATCCCAGAACTAATCCCCTTCGTATTCTTTTTAGAAAAAACCGAAGCTAAACCGTAAGGTTCAAGTATTTTATTTTTTAGAATTATCGCTTTTTCTGAAACCTCACTAAGCAAACCTTCATCAACAATAGGATATGTAGGATTTTCAGGAACATAAACAATTGGTTGAATATCAAAATCTGGTAAATATTTTACAAATTTAA
>CAMLKV010000236.1 GCA_946480635.1 uncultured Flavobacterium sp. | reverse complement strand
AAACAAGCGACCTCCTTTTTTCATTTGTTCTACCACTTTTGTTGCCAAAGTTTCAATTTGAGGTAACGCTTTTTCAACGGCTAATGGTACGGTTTTGTCTTCGTTGTTGATATTGGCCAATAAGTCATGAAGAGGCATTTGTTCTAAATGCTCGTATTTTGAAGATTGCTCTGTGGTTCTTGTAAATGACATTTTAAAAATAATAAAGATTTAGCTGAAAGCTAAAATTACATAAAATAAGCTAACACAATTCCTAAAATGATAGCTGTAAGTTTAGCCATATTGAATTTGTGTCCTTCACTACTTTCAAAAATGATAGTAGACGATATGTGGAATAAAATACCAATAACAAAGGCTGTGATTTCAGTTTGGAATTGTAGTAATGCAGTCGAATCTGTTGCTATTAATGTTCCTAGTGGAGTCATTAAAGCAAAAACAATCATGAAAATTAATCTTGAAACTTTATTCAGATGCGATTGCATTAAAAATGTTGTCAAAATGATGGCAATAGGAAAGTGGTGAATCGAAATTCCCCAAGCCAAATGATGATGCTGACTTACAGGCATTCCTTCCAGTAAAGCATGTAAACATAAACTTATAAACAAAGCCCAAGGAATATGATTCATTTTATCATGACCATGCACGTGACCGTGTTCGGCACCTTGTGAAAAATATTCCAAAATGATTTGGAATACAATTCCAACCATGATAAAAATTCCAGTATTGTTATGTGTATGTTCGGCACTTTGTGAAACATTGTATCCAGAATATATTTCAGGTAATAAGTGCGAAACCGTTAATGCTAAAAGGAAAGATCCACTAAAAGCCAGTAAAAGCTTTAGATTCTTTTTGTTTTTAGGTTGTAAAAAAGTAGCAATTATATATCCTAATACTACTGATAAAAATGGAATGATGTATATCATAAATTAATTATGAGTTATGCGGTATTTAATTATTTAAAAACCATAATCAATCGTTCTGAATCGTTTTTATAGAATTTTCGAAGTTTATAATCTCCAAAAATATCCAGCAAATAAATGTCGGCTTTTTCCATCATTTGTTCAAAATCTTGTAAAGTCAAAGCCCTTACTTTTTCTGTAAAGTGGAATTTCTGTCCTTTATCTTCAAAATCAATTTCTTTGTGGATATGACCGTCAGCAACATAACGTTTGATATGGAAATCAATTCCATCAACAGTTTTTACTTCTTCTGGAACTAAATTATCAATAACATAATTGGCATTCATAAAATCAATTACAGCAAAACCATATTCAGTTAAACTGTTTTTGATAGCAGCTAATGTTTTAAAATTATCCTCTTCATCTTCAAAATAACCAAAACTTGTAAACAGATTAAAAACAGCGTCGTATTTTTCCTCTGTTTGCACACGCATATCGTGTACTTTAAAATGCAATGTATCGTTGCTTGATTTTGAAGCTTCTTTAATACTGTTTTCTGATAAATCAACACCTGTTACATCATATCCTAATTGATTTAAGTAAATAGCATGACGTCCTTTACCACAAGCAAGATCTAAAATTTTAGCTTCTTCAGGCAAATTTAGATAATGTGTTAGGTTATCCATAAACAATTGTGCTTCGGTATCATTACGATCTTTGTATAAAATATGGTAATATGGGGAATCGAACCAAGTTTCGAACCAATTGTTTTCTTGTGAAGTATTGTTTTCTGACATTTATTCGTATTTACTTGCAAATTTACAGTAATTTTGCGAACCTGTTCCAATTTGAAATTTAAAGATTCATTGGAATTAGTAAATTATTAGTTGGAAAGTCAGCGTTTATGGAAAACTTTAAAATGATTGCCAAAACTTTATTTGGTTTTGAAGAAATATTAGCAAAAGAACTACACCAATTGGGTGCTCAAAATGTTGAGATTGGAACTCGAATGGTAAGCTTTGTTGGAGATAAAGGTTTTATGTATAAAGCCAATTTAGCGTTACGAACTGCATTGAAAATTTTAAAACCAATTTATAATTTCAGAGCTTTTAACGAAGCAAGTTTATACAAAGGAATTCAAGGGATTGATTGGTCAAAATACATGAACTCTAATCAAACATTTGTAATAGACACAACGGTTCATTCTGATAATTTTAAACATTCACAGTTTGTGGCTCAAAAATGTAAAGATGCTATTGTAGATCAGTTTAAAGAAAAATTTGGTTCTCGTCCAAGTATTGATAAAGATTATCCAGATGTAAGAATCAACATTCATATTGATAGAGATCAATGTTCGGTTTCATTGGACTCTTCTGGTTCTTCATTACATCAAAGAGGTTATAAAACAGCAACAAATATTGCTCCTATCAATGAAGTTTTAGCAGCAGGTATGTTGCTATTATCAGGTTGGGATGGTAGTTGTGATTTTATGGACCCAATGTGTGGTTCAGGAACTATTTTGGCAGAAGCAGCTATGATTGCTTGTAATATTCCACCGAATATTAACCGTAAAGAGTTTGCTTTCGAAAAATGGAACGACTGGGACAACGATTTATTTGACCAGATTATGGATTCATTGATGAAGAAAGTTAAAGAATTTCATTATACGATTACCGGTTATGACAAGGCGCCGAGTGCGGTGATGAAAGCAAAAGACAATATTCGTAATGCAAATCTTGACGAATATGTGAAAATTTCAGAACGTAATTTCTTTGATACCGAAAAAGAAAATCAAGGGCCATTGCACATGGTATTCAACCCGCCGTATGGTGAGCGTTTAGATATTCATTTAGAGCGTTTTTACAGAGAAGTAGGAGATACCTTGAAGCAAAGTTATTCCAATACGAATGCTTGGTTTATTACTGCTAATCTTGAAGCATTGAAATATGTAGGTTTAAAACCTTCACGTAAAATTAAATTGTTCAACGGAAAGTTGGAAGCCCGTTTGGTGAAATATGAGATGTACGCAGGAAGTAAGAGAACTAAATTCCAAGAATCTAATAACGACTAAATAGTATGAGTAAAAAAACAAAAGCCTTCTTATTTAATTTTATTGGTTTTGCGGTCTTCTTTTTTGGAACAAGATATTTAGTTGATAGGTATACTAATCTTGAAGGATGGTGGATTCCTTTAACCGCATTTGCAGTTGGTCTTATTTTGGCTCCTAAATTTCAGGCGGTGAATACAAAAGATGGTGAAAAGCTTTTTATGCAATGGATTTTTACCAAAGGATTAAAAGAAATTAAATAAAAAAATGCCTTCCTAAATGGAAGGCATTTTTTTATTACTTTTTCTTCTTATATAAAGGGATAAAATAGCTTAAAGTATAATTCCATCCTACACCGAATTTTCCATCATACGTACGATTAAAACCCGGAATGTAAAGGTTGTCGAAGTTTTCAGGTTTTTTTTCTGATACAAGATAGTTTAAACGCACACTTATTCCGGCATAAAAATTACTGAATAATTCTGCTTTTACACCAGCAACCACTTCTGCCCAATGCGCAGATAGTCCATCAAATTTTTTACCTGAAACTACATCTGCTGGTAAAGGATAATAATTTGAAGTGTCATAAATTTTATAAGTATTTAATTCTTGGCTAAAAGAACTGACTCCATAACGTAATCCTATGTGAATCATATTTTCCATGTCTAGCCAGTTTTGGTAAGCATTAGAATCAAAACCAACTTTAAAATAAGTTCCTTTAGTTGTGAAGTTTACCATATCATCATCCACAGTTTTATTTTCATTACCAATTTCTCCAGCAATGTAAATTTTCTTAGTCAATCTATAATCTCCAACAATTTCTAAACCTTTGTAGTCTTTCTCATAAAAGGTTCTAGCTAATTTTGATAAATCAACACCAACACGAAGACCATAACGTTCTGTTTTTTTTGCAACAGTATCCTTTTTTGCAGTTTGCGCAAAAGAAGAAACAGAAAGAATAAATACAAGTATTTTAAAAGAATATCTTAACATGAACTTCATTTTCGTTTAAAATGTTATGATTTTGTATGGCAATTTCTTTAATCCAATTATCACTGTCAGCTGTAAAACCTAATCCGTTATTTTCATTTAAGGTAAAAACTGTTTTATAACCGCAAGCTCTCGAGATAAAAACATCATTATGTGCGTAATTTGCAATTACTTCGTCTGTATTTCTTAAGCTAACCGTTGTGTTTTTAGAATCGTGCACAAAATTAAAATTCACATTTTCTGCATTGGTTTTCAACGGGATTTCAATTTTGCTTACACCATTAAATAATAAGGTATCAGTAATATTTTGAGCTACTACAGCTAAATTTGTTACTGTTTTTTTAGCCGTTGGATTATTGTTGTCATAAAACTCGATAATCATTCTAGGAGTAGTGGGTGTACCTTCCTCACAGATATCGTCTTTTTCACAATTGAAAATTGTCATTGCAAATAAGATGGAGAATAAACCAAAAAGTATTTTTTTCATAATCTAAATATCTTTTATTTGTTGCCTGAGGTCCTCGAAGGTAACAAATGCCAAAAGAATGTTGTCTTCGAGTGCCTCAGACATCATTCTAAAATTATCTTTTTTCT
>CAMLKV010000235.1 GCA_946480635.1 uncultured Flavobacterium sp. | reverse complement strand
GACATTGTAACGGTATAAGGAGGAACAGGAGCCATTGTCGAATACTTCGGTGAAGGTGCCGAGTCGATGTCGTGTACCGGAAAAGGAACCATTTGTAATATGGGTGCCGAAATTGGTGCAACCACATCAACCTTTGGGTACGACGATTCCATGAGAAGATATTTAGCAGCAACCGGTCGTCAGGATGTGGTAAACGCTGCCGATAAAGTGGCTTCATATTTAACCGCCGATGCTGAAGTGTATGCCAATCCTTCACAATATTTTGATCAATTGATCGAAATCAATTTGTCGGAATTAGAGCCACATATTAATGGTCCATTTACACCAGATAGAGGAACTCCGGTTTCTAAAATGAAAGCGGAAGCAGAAGCCAACGGTTGGCCCATCAAAGTGGAATGGGGATTAATCGGGTCGTGTACCAATTCATCTTATGAAGATATGTCCAGAGCAGCTTCTATCGTGGAGCAAGCGGTGGCACATGGTATCACGCCTAAAGCAGAATTCGGTATCAATCCAGGTTCGGAGCAAATTCGTTATACCACCGAGAGAGACGGTATTATTGCTACTTTCGAAAAAATGGGTACCAAAGTGTTTACCAATGCGTGCGGACCGTGTATCGGACAATGGGACAGGGCAGGAGCGGACAAGCAAGAAAAAAATACGATTATTCACTCTTTCAACCGTAATTTCTCGAAAAGAGCTGACGGGAATCCTAATACCCACGCTTTTGTAACCTCTCCGGAAATGGTGGCAGCCATTGCAATTTCTGGAAGATTGGATTTTAACCCATTGACAGATACATTATTGAGCGATAGCGGTCAGGAAGTAAAATTGAATCCACCTAAAGGCGATGAATTGCCTACCAAAGGTTTCGAAGTGGAAGATCCCGGTTTCCAACCGCCAGCAGCTGATGGTTCTTCGGTTGAGGTAATCGTTTCGCCAACTTCAGATCGTTTGCAATTATTAGCACCATTTGAGCCTTGGGACGGTAAAAATATTACCGGAGCGAAGTTGTTAATCAAAGCTTTTGGTAAATGTACCACCGATCATATTTCGATGGCGGGACCGTGGTTACGTTACCGTGGTCATTTGGATAATATTTCCAATAACATGCTTATTGGTGCCGAAAATGCCTTCAATCATAAAGCCAATTCGGTTAAAAACCAATTGACAGGTGCTTATGATGAGGTGCCAAAAGTACAAAGAGCGTATAAAGCGGCCGGTGTGCCTTCGATTGTTGTGGGTGATCAAAACTACGGTGAAGGTTCATCACGCGAGCATGCGGCCATGGAACCTCGTTTCTTGGGCGTGAAAGCAGTATTGGTAAAATCGTTTGCCCGTATCCACGAAACTAATCTTAAAAAGCAAGGGATGTTGGCATTGACATTTGCTAACGAAGCGGATTATGATAAAATTCAGGAAGACGATACTATCAATTTCTTAGATTTAACCGAATTTACGCCTGGAAAACCATTAACGCTTGAATTTGTTCATGCTGATGGTTCAAAAGATGTAATTATGGCTAACCATACCTATAACGAAAGCCAGATTGGATGGTTTGTGGCAGGTTCGGCATTAAATTTGATTGCTGCTGGAAAAGCGTAATGAATTAAAAACAAGAGGCGTCCGAAAAGGGCGCAATCTTGTCATTTCGACCAAAGGGAGAAATCTCATGATGTATATTATGAGACTCCTCCTTTCGTCGGAGTGACAAACTAAATGTAGATTTTTTACTTTTTATATTTCTTCACATCAAAGTCTACAGAATAAAAATCTTCAGTCATCGTTCCATTTTCCAATTTCTTCTGGCGTGCAAAGTATAGTTTCTTTTCTTTTTGGTGCACAAACGGACAAAACTCAGCCAATTCGGAGTTAATCGGTTTTCCTAAATTTATGGGTTCGCTCCATTTGCCTTTGTTATTGAAACTAATGTAGAAATCGATTTCACCATGCCCTTTTGGATTGCTTGAAAAATAAATGATGTAATCTTCGTTAGGCGAAATGTAAGGATTCGATTCTCTTTCTTCGGTATTGATTGGACTACCTAAATTTTCAGGTTTTTGATATTCTCCTTTAACTAATCGAGAAACCCAAATGTCTGAATTCCCTTTTTTGGTTTCATTGTCTTTCATGAAGTAGATATTGCCACTTTTGGTCATGGAAGCAAAAGATTCAGACGCATCGGTATTGATTGTATTTCCTAAGTGATAAGGTGCACTCCAGCCATTTTTTACTTTTTTAACCGCCCAAATATCGAAACCTTTTCTATCAGGATGATTTTCTACGCTTCTGTTCGATTGAAACAGTACCGTTTTGCCATCGGGACTAAAAACAGGGTCAATGTCCTTCCAGCTTCCATTTGGACTCGAAAAAGAAGCTACAACCGGTTTCATCCATTTCCCGTTTCTTTTATGAGATTCCATGATGATTAAGGTGTCTCTTTTACCTTTAGAATTTACCCAAAGTGCCGTTTCGGAATCAGGGGATATTGTTAGCCCAAAAACACCTCCATTTGAGATTATGTATGGCTCGAATTTTTGTGGTTCAGATTGTGCTTGTGAATAAGTAAATGATAAAAAGCTAAGTGCTAGTAACAATTTTTTCATATTAAAGACCGTTTGTTTCTTGATTGAATCAAAAGTATGTAGAATGGCATTTAGATTTGTTGTAATTAACAAATTCTTATGTTTTTTCTGATAAATTTTAAATGTAATAGATTGATTTTTAATATTTTATACTAAATTTAATTTTTTCATTTTGGAAATAAAAATCTTACGTTTTAGAGGCGGATTTCCTAAAAAATGTTAAAGTTTTATAAGCTAACCGTTTAAAATGCCTATCTTGTGAACCATTAAAAATTTAGCAGAATTTTCTCACTGTGTAAAAATTTAATATTTATGAAGCTCCAAAAACTCTTAACCCTACTTCTTTTTGTAATTACTAATGCGGTTTTTTCTCAGGAAAAAATTCAACACTCGGTATCAAAAGGAGAATCTGTTTATAGTATAGCTCAAAAGTACAATGTAAAGCCAGCTGAAATTTTAGCACTAAATCCAAAAGCTAAAAAAACACTTCAGTTAAATATGGTTTTACAAATTCCATCAAAAAATAAAGTTGAAGAAAAAAAGATTGAAACAGTCGAACATGAAGTAGCTGCTAAAGAAACTTTATACGGACTTTCTAAAAAATACAATACTTCTATTGATAAAATTAAAGAGGCCAATCCAGCTATCGAAACCGAAGGGTTAAAAATTGGTTTGAAATTAATTATTCCTACTGGAGAGAGTAAAGTTGACGCTGTTGCTAGCAAAAAGGAAGAAAAACCAATCCAAAAAGAAGTTGTTGCTAAAAAAGAAGAGGTTAAAAAGATAGAAAAAGCACCAGTTGTTCTGAAAGAAGAAGTTAAAGAAGCGTCAATTTCTGGCGAACAAATAGTTCACGAAGTACACGGTATTTCTAAAAAGTATGGAGTTTCAATTGCTGAATTGGAATCTCTGAATCCTGAAATTAAAAACGGATTGGCAGTTGGAGTTAAGTTATTGGTTAAAAAAGGCAGTCAAAATGAAAATGTTCTTTTAGAAAATAAAAAAGAAACTAAAATTGCTGTTGTTGAAAAATCTGAAGAAAAACCAATTGCAGAGAAAAAAGTTGAAAAGAAAGAAGATAAAAAATCTGGAAGTCAATTTAAAGTAATAGGTAGAGTTGAATCAGATAAAAACGATGAGGTTGCAGAGGTCAAACCTCAAATTGAAGAAGCTGACGAAGAGGCTGATGAAACAACTCAAACTCAAGCGGAAGTTGTAGAAGTTGAGCCCCTTACTCCAGAAAATATGACCAAAGCCGAATTTCTTATTGCAAAAGCATCTGAGAATTTAGGCGCAAGATACAGAAGCGGAGCTACAGGAAACGGTGGTTTTGATTGTTCTGGATTAATGTTTTCGACTTTTAAAAACATAGAAATGACTTTGCCACGTTCTTCTCGTGATATGGCTGCAAATGCTGGTGTTAGAATTGACAGAAGTCAAGCGCAAAAAGGTGATCTTATCTTCTTCGCCACTCGTGGAAGAGGTGTGAGCCATGTGGGTATGATTACTGAAGTAGCAGAAGATGAAATTAAATTTATTCATTCTTCTACTAGTGCTGGTGTTATTATATCTTCAGTAAAGGAGCCTTATTATGCAAGACGTTTTGTGCAAATAAACCGTGTTTTAAATTAATGGACTTCGGTAACTGGGACTTTGCAGTTTTCTGAAATCCAAGTTGCGTCAAATTCGTTTATTTCTTTTCGTTCGCCTTTGTATATATAATACTCTTTGGGTTGATTAGAATCACCAACAGTTGGCATTTTATTGACGATTTTTTCTTCAGGACAATCTTTGATTAGATTTTTGTTTTCACATTGTGAAGCTACTACTGTTAGTAGAAGCAAGGCTTGGCATTTTAAAAACATAATTTTTTTATTTTAATTATTTCCAGTCTTTTTTACTCATAGCGTATTCAAAATTTAGCTTTTCGGGCTCACCATGATAAGCAACTTCAATTTCACGAACTTTTGTGGCTCCTAAGCGTTCTATTGCTTTTTGAGAACGTATATTGTTAG
>CAMLKV010000234.1 GCA_946480635.1 uncultured Flavobacterium sp. | reverse complement strand
ATCAAAGAGTTTATTTTTCTATCACCAATATGAAAGACTCTTTCCACGATGTCTTGTTCAATTTCTTGAACTTCTCCACCTTCGGTACCTTCTTTAATAATGGCTTTAATTTCTTCTTCAGTTACTTTACCATCAGCTGTTGGTTTGATTTTAAAAACATTTAAAATAAACTCAGTAGAAACTGTTAGCAACCAAATGAAAGGAGCAGTAACTATTGATACAACTTTCATTGGAACAGCCACTGCTTTAGCGATAGCTTCAGGATAATTTAAACCTATTCGTTTTGGCAATAATTCCCCTAAAACCAAAGAAAAGAAAGTCAGAATAACAACAACTGTCCCAACTGACAATGAATTTGAATAAGGTTTTGTAAGAACAAATCCTTCGAAGAAAATACGAACATTTTCTGTTACTTTTTCTCCTGAATAAATACCAGTTAAAATACCAATAAGTGTTATACCTATCTGTACTGTAGATAAAAACTTATTGGGTGAATTTGCTAATTCTAAAGCTGTTTTCGCACTCGTGTTGCCTTTTTTGGCAGCGGTTTCTAACCTGTTCTTTCTTGCTGATATGAGTGCGATTTCTGACATGGAAAAAATTCCATTCAATAAAATCAGCAAGAAGATTATGACTATTTCCAAATTTTAAAAATTTAGTTACAAATTATCTATTACAGCACATAACCTTTCAGTAATTTCTGCAATAGACCCAATACCGTTTACGGCATAAAATTTATTTTGCTCTTTGTAATAATTCATCAAAGGAGCTGTTTTTTCATTATATTCCTGATAACGATTACGAATCTTCTCTTCATCTTGATCATCAGGTCTTCCTGAAGTTTTTCCTCTTTCTAAAAGTCTTTGGACTAAAACCTCATCATCTGCCTCTAAAGCTATTGTTGCTGTTATTGATTGGTTTTTAGTTTCTAAAAAAGAATCTAAAGCCTCAGCTTGTGAAATAGTTCTTGGGAAACCATCAAACAAAAAACCAGCAGAATCAGGATTTTTATCAACTTCACTTTGCAACATTTGAATCGTTACTTCATCTGGCACTAAATCCCCTTTATCCATGTAGGTTTTAGCTAATTTACCTAAATCTGTATCATTTTTGATATTGAATCTAAAGATATCTCCAGTTGACAAATGTGTTAAATTGTACTTCCCTTTTAAAAATTCGGCTTGGGTCCCTTTACCTGCCCCAGGTTTTCCGAACAAAACTATGTTAATCATTAAATTAGAAATTTATAAATGTGTTGTGTGTTACTTTAACTGATATACTTCTGAAAGGTTTCTACCTAATCCATCATAATCTAATCCAAAACCTACAATGAATTTATTTTCAATTTCGATACCAATATAATCAATTTTGATATCTTTTTTATACGCTTCGGGCTTTAAAAATAAGGTAGCAAATTTTAATTGTTTCAAATTTTTATCTGAAAACAATTTATGAAGTTCTTCGATTGTGTTTCCTGTATCAACAATATCTTCAATTACTACGACACTTCTTCCAGTCAAATCTTGATTTAAACCTATTAACTGTTTTACTTCGTGAGTAGTTTCCATACCGTCGTATGAAGCCATTTTAATAAAGCTCAATTCACAAGGATTTTTATAATGTTTCATAAAATCTGAAACAACCATAAACGCTCCGTTTAAAACGCCAACAAAAACAGGCACTTCATCTTGAAAATCTTTCGAAATTTGATTTGCCATTTTGGCAATTGCCCAATCTAATTCATCTGCAGAAATAAAAGGTACAAAATGCTTATCGTGAAGCTGAATTTCCATTTTTTAATTTAAAATAAAGGGCAAAGATAACAAAAGAGTTCAGTATCAGGAAAATTATTTATTTTTGAAATAATGGATACTGAATTTTACAAACAAATCGAAAAAAGCACTGCTCATAGAAAAAGCAGAGAAGACAACCGAGATTTTATTTATAAAAATCCTGACTCCTTAAGTGAATTAACTCAACTCGCATTCAATTTAAAAGACAAAAATCATCATAAAGCGTGGTGGATTTTAGAATTAATTTTTGAGGAAAAACTTCATTTAATTACTCCTTATATTGATGATTTCTGTGAAAAAATTCCCCAATTAAAAGAAGATCCAGCAAAAAGACCAGCCTCTAAAATTTGTCTTTTTTTATCAGACCCAAAAATATATACGCTTACTAAAGAACAAGAAACAAAAATTATCGAAACGTGTTTTGACTGGCTCATTAGAGATGAAAAAGTTGCCGCAAAGGCATATTCCATAAGAACTTTGTTCAATTTTGGAAAAAAATACGATTGGATTCATCCTGAATTACTACAAATTATACAACAAGATTTTGCCCTTCATTCCGCCGCTTATAAGGCAGTAGCCAAAGAAATATTGAAAAAGATAAAACATTAAAATTATTGTTTTTCCCATTTTTTAAAAAGCCATATCTTTGCGCAACACACAACACAACAACTACAATGAATTATTTTTCTTCCGATTTCAAATTAGGAATCTTGGGTGGTGGACAATTAGGCAAAATGCTCCTTACTGAAACCCGAAAATTAGACATCCAAACTTTTGTTTTAGACCCAAGTAAAGAAGCACCTTGCCAATTTGGTGCTACAAAATTCTTCTTGGGAAGTTTAATGGATTACGATACTGTTTATCAATTTGGAAAAATGGTTGATTTACTAACTATCGAAATCGAAAATGTAAACCTAGATGCTTTAGACACTCTAGAAGATGAAGGCTTAAAAATATATCCTTCTCCTAAAACATTACGCTTAATACAAAACAAAGGACGTCAAAAAGATTTTTATGTTGATAATGACATCCCAACTTCTAAACACAAACGTTTTGTTGGCATCGATGAGTTGAAAAAAGCTTTAGAAAAAGATGAAGTAGAATTCCCTTTTGTTTGGAAATCTGCTCAATTTGGTTACGACGGAAATGGTGTAAAAATAGTTCGTTCTACAATTGATTTATTAGGATTGGCTAATGTAGAATGTATTGCTGAAGACATGGTTCCTTTTAAAAACGAACTTGCAGTTATAGTTTCTAGAAGTGTTTCTGGCGAAGTTAAAACATATCCCGTTGTCGAAATGGAATTTCACCCAGAAGCCAATCAGGTAGAATATACTATTTGCCCTGCGAGAGTAAGTGAAGTAGTGGCTGAAAAAGCACAAAAAGTAGCTTTGCAAGTATCAGAAGCTTTTAATCATGTTGGATTATTGGCCGTAGAAATGTTTCAAACCGAAGATGATGAAATCTTAGTCAATGAAGTAGCTCCTCGCCCACATAATTCAGGGCATTATAGCATTGAAGCAAGTTATACTTCTCAGTTTGAACAACACATTCGTTCTATTTTAGATCTCCCTTTAGGAAGTACAGATAGTAAAGTTGCCGGAATTATGGTAAATTTGGTTGGCGAAGAAGGTTTTTCTGGACCAGTAATTTACGAGAATATTGAAGAAATAATGAAAATTCCTGGAGTAACTCCACATATTTACGGTAAAAGAGAAACACGGCCTTTCAGAAAAATGGGACATGTAACTATTGTAAATGAAAACATGATTGAAGCACGAAAAATTGCTGAAGAAGTAAAAAATAGCATTAGAGTAATAAGCAACAACTAACATAAAATGAAAGTAGCCATTGTAATGGGAAGTGTTTCAGACATGCCAGTCATGCAAGAAGCCATAGATATATTAAAACAATTTGGAATAGAAACTGAAGTTGATATTGTGTCGGCTCATAGAACTCCTGAAAAATTATTCGATTTTAGTAAAAATGCTCACAACAAAGGAATTTCTGTAATTATTGCAGGAGCTGGTGGAGCAGCACATCTACCGGGAATGGTAGCAAGTATGAGTCCGCTTCCAGTAATTGGCGTACCAGTAAAATCAAGTAATTCTATTGATGGTTGGGATTCCATATTATCTATTTTACAAATGCCTGGCGGAGTTCCAGTAGCTACTGTTGCTTTAAACGGAGCTAAAAATGCAGGAATACTTGCCGCTCAAATTATTGGTTCAAGCAACAAAACTGTTTTAGACAAGATCATTGAGTACAAAGAAGGTTTAAAACAAGCCGTTTTAGATGCCTCTGCTAATTTGAACAAATAAAAAAAGCTCCAAAATGTGGTATTTAGGAGCTTTTAAGTAACACAAACATAAATACTGATTGGGTTAAATCAATATCTAATCGATATATATAGTTTTAAATATATTACTGATTTTCAGTTCCAAATATAGAACACCTTTCGATATACAACAAATAAAATCGATGAAATACATATTGTTATGAATATTCTTATTAAACATTTTGACACTAAACACAACACAGCTCCTTTTTCACAAATTAAATTAAGTGACTATTTACCCGCTGTAAAAGAAGGAATTTCAGAAACAAAAAAAGAGATAGATACAATTGTTAGCAATACACAAGCACCAACTTTTTCAAATACAATTGAAGCATTAGAATTTAGTGGAGCACAATTAGATCGCATAACAACTATTTTCTTCAATCTAAATTCGGCAGAAACTAGTGACGAAATGCAAAAAATAGCACAAGAGATTTCTCCTATGCTAACAGAATTAGCAAATGATATT
>CAMLKV010000233.1 GCA_946480635.1 uncultured Flavobacterium sp. | reverse complement strand
ATGTTCAAAAAGAAAAAATGTTGTATTTGAATATGCTCTACAACATGACCAAATTTGGCATAGAAAATGGATTCAAAAAAATCATTTTTGGAAGAACTGCTTTAGAAATAAAAAGTTCTATTGGGGCACAACCAGTGTTAATGTCTGGATTTATTTATCATACCAATAAATTAATTAACCGTTACATGGACAAGATATTTACACGTCTTGAACCCACTGTAGAATGGCAACAGAGACATCCATTTAAATAGTAGACAGTCTGTAATCACATTTAATTCACTTTTAAAAAAACTTAATCCGAAGATTAACCTTCTAAAGTCATTTGAACTTCTTCCCAATCTTCAAGTAATTTATCCAAGTCTTTCTTTTTCTTTTCATAAGCAGCAAAGAAAGAAGCATCTTGCATTAGCTTTTCATAATTTTCGGCTAAAGCTTTATCATCTTTTTGAATTTCTTTTTCCAATTGCTGAATTTGACCTTCAATTTTTGACAATTTATTCTGAAGTGTTTTTTGAGCCTTTTGTTCTTCGTAGGAAAGATTTTTAACCTGTTTAGGAGCTTCTTTCACAACAATATCTTTCTTTTCAACTTCACGGAAATTATCGACATTCCTTTGCTCCAAGAAGAAATTAATATCCCCTAAATATTCTTTTATTTTTTGATCTTTAAATTCATAAACCGTATTAGCCATGCCTTGTAAAAAATCACGGTCGTGAGAAACCAAAAGTAAAGTTCCTTCATATTTTTGTAATGCTGCCTTTAATACGTTTTTAGATTTTATATCCAAGTGATTGGTAGGCTCATCCATTAGCAATACATTTATTGGCTGTAATAATAGCTTACACAATGCCAAACGGTTTCGTTCCCCTCCTGAAAGTACTTTTACCTTCTTTTCTACATCATCACCTCTAAATAAAAACGACCCTAGCATATCACGAACTTTCGAGCGATTTGTATCGGTAGCAGCTTCGAGCATAGTGTCTAGTAAAGTCTTTTCTCCATCTAGATATTCTGCTTGATTTTGAGCAAAATAACCCAATTGAACATTATGTCCAAGCTTTATACTTCCGTCAAATTTAAATTCGTTTACAATTGCTTTAATAAATGTTGATTTACCTTGACCATTCTGTCCCACGAAAGCTATCTTGCTTCCTCTTTCAACTAAAAGGGAAATATCTTTTAAAATAATCTTGTCTCCATAAGCTTTGGTAACATGTTCTGCTTCTACTACTACTCTACCCGGCGTAATAGAAACTGGGAATGAAATATTCATTACCGAATTATCATCTTCATCAACTTCGATTCGCTCAACCTTATCCAATTTTTTGATAAGCGATTGTGCCATTGATGATTTGGTAGCACTGTATCTAAACCTATCGATTAACTTTTGTGTTTCTTCAATTTTTTTTGCTTGATTTTTTTGAGTAGCTAATTGTTTTTCACGAATTTCCTCTCTTAAAACCAAATATTCTGTATAAGGCTTATTAAAATCATAAGCTTTCCCTAAAGAGATCTCAATCGTTCTATTGGTTACGTTATCCAAAAACATTTTATCGTGCGAAACAATCACCACAACACCAGGGAATGATTTTAAGAAACTTTCTAACCAAATGATACTCTCAATATCCAAATGATTCGTAGGCTCATCCAGAAGTAAAATATCATTGGATTGTAATAATAACTTAGCTAGTTCTATACGCATACGCCATCCCCCTGAAAATGTATCAGTTTGATTATTGAATTCTTCACGCTTAAATCCTAAACCCAAAAGAATTTTCTCTGTATCGCCAACATAATTGTAACCCCCTAATATTTCATAATGGTGCTGCACATCGCTCAATTGTTCAATTAATTCCGAATACGATTCGCTTTCATAATCGGTACGAGTAGCCAACTGATGGTTTATATCATCAATTTTTAATTCGGCTCTTTTAATTTCTTCAAAAGCTTGGTACGCTTCATCAAGAACAGTTCTACCTTTCACAAAATCGATATCCTGACGAAGGAAACCTATTCTAACTTCTTTTTCTGTTGCAATCGTACCACTATCTGGTTTAAAATCTCCCGCAAGCATTTTAAGCATAGTTGATTTTCCAGCACCATTTTTTCCAACAAGACCAACGCGGTCACCAGCTCCTAAACGAAATGTTACTTCTTCGAAAAGATATGTTCCTCCAAAGGAAACCGATAAATTATGAATATTAAGCATATTTTGTGACTAAGGTTACAAAGGTAAATCTATAAAACATGTACCTTTGATAAAATTTTTGCAAATGTTAAAAAAAGGATCGAAACTAAATAGTATTTTAACAGGAAGTTGTCCTAAATGTCAGGAAGAAAGCATGTATAAGAGTAAAAACATGTTTAATCCCGAGTATACAATTAAAATGAACGAACAATGCAGTCATTGTGGAACCAGATATAAAATTGAACCTTCCTTTTTTTATGGATCAATGTATGTTAGTTATGCTGTTGGCGTAGCATTTGGTGTTGCTGCTTTTGTAGTTTTCTACTTTTTCTTAAAAACAAGTCTAAAAGTGGCCTTTATGGGAATTTGTGGAACATTACTTGCCTTGATGCCTATAATTATGCGATTGTCAAGAAATATTTGGATCAATTTTTTTATTAGCTATGATAAAAATTGGAAAGAAAATAAATAACTAATATTTCTTCTTATTCAGTCTTTTAATATCAATTTGAATATCAAGAGGTACATTATTTTCGATATTTTCAAAAAGGGCTTTCGCTAACCAAGGACCAAGCATAACTCCTCTTGTCCCTAATCCGTTTAGAACATGGAGATTTTGATACTCTTTGTGGGTTCCTACTAAAGGCCTTCTATCTTTAACAGTTGGACGCACACCTGCAAAATGCTCAATAACTTCAAAATCACAATCAATAAGTTCTTTTAAATTATCAATAAGTTCTTGTTTTCCAGATTCAGTAGGCGTATTTGTTTTATCTTCCCAATTATATGTTGCCCCTACTTTAAATAAATTATTACCAATAGGGAGTATAAAAATACTCGACTTAAGCACCACATCTAAATCTAATTTAGGCGCTCTAATAATGAGCAACTCACCTTTTGTACCATCAAGTGGAAGTTCATTGAAGTAAGGATTATGTTGAAGTCCGAAACCTTCAGCAAAAATGATGTTTTTTGCCGCTATGTCTTTATAAATAATTTTATCTTCAAGGATCTCAATTAGTGAATAATCAAACTTTTCTTCCTTGATACATTTATTGGTCTTTAGATAATTCACATAAGCATCAAGTAAAGAAGATGTATCAATATATCCAGTTTGCAATACCCTACCAAATCCAAATTTAGAATCTATAGATTGATAATTTTGATGAACAATGTCAGTAGATAAAAAAAGAGAAAGGTTAGGCTTGTCAGCAGCTTGAAACCAATTATTTTGCTCCTCAATAGAAGCAAACTTTCTAAATATTGGAATTTTAAAATCAAATTCTAATTGAATTCTCTCTGAAATCTGCTCGTAAAACGGTAAGCCAAATTCTAATTGCTCTTTAGCTTTCCAAACTTCACTAAAACGCTTGAGAATAACAGGATTATACAAGCCTCCAGCAATCCTAGAAGAAGAAGTTGAATAATCTTCGAAAACCAAAAAAGTTTTATTGTTTTGCAAACAAATTTCAGAAAAGCAAATACCCGCTATTCCTGAACCAACAATGATATAATCTAACATAGAGCAAAAATAAAAAACTCTTACCGTTATGGTAAGAGTTTTTTATGAAATTGGAGAAATTAATTATTAGTAATTCCACATATCTTGTTCGAAGTTACGAATTTTATCTTTCACTCTTTCTGATTCTAATAACTGCATTAAAGAGTTATCTTTCATATACTCAGAAATTAATCTGTCATTATAAACATTCTCTTCCTTATAAGTTAAAGCATTGAAACGACGTGAATTTAATAAATGATCAAATGAAATTGGCATTGATGAATTTTCATCATTAAATGCTTTCCACTCATGTAAGATTTCACGTGCTCCTGGATAGAAAACCCAGAATAATTCGATATAATCTTTTTCTTCTTCTGATTTACCCATTGTATAAACGTCTGGAATAACAGGACAAATACCTAAAATTCTATAACGTAAGTCCGCTTGTCTTTTATCAAAGTACCAAAGACCAACAATTTTATAATCAGAAACATCAATAGATGCTAAGTCTGTTCTAACCACATACTCATCAGAAATCTTTCTAGATGGCTGAATTGTATCTGTTTTCATTTTACCAGTTTTTTGCTTAACCATTTTCTTTCCTTTTTTCACCATAGTGTATTCAGGAGTTTGAACGATACGCATTCTGAAAGCATCTGGATCTTCGTTCATTTGCTCTCTACCAGCATCACTAGTGTCGATTTTAGTTAACGAAGCATTAATATCCTTTAATGATTTTTTTACTCTAAAGTAACTATCATCATATACTTCTGTAATTTTTCCA
The DNA here is from genome assembly GCA_946480635.1 of uncultured Flavobacterium sp. Next base: position 144 of record CAMLKV010000233.1, on the reverse strand, counting down.
GATTTTATTCCAGAAACTAAAACATCATATAAAGAACGACGATCTTTACCTATTGCAGCTGTATCAATAGGATAATATAATGGGAAATTGATTCTTTCATCAAGGTCAATAATTTCCCAAACTTTTTTAGACATTAAAATATCT
>CAMLKV010000232.1 GCA_946480635.1 uncultured Flavobacterium sp. | reverse complement strand
CGAAAAATTAAAAACAGAAGTTCATTGGCAACAAGATACTATTACGGTATTTGGTCATTCACATTTGCAACCAAGGTTAACTGCTCTTTATGGTAATGAAGGAAAGCCATATGGTTATTCAAACATTGTAATGCAACCTCATCAATGGACACCTTTGATCATGCACATCAAAAATGAAGTTGAAAAAGTGTGTCAGGAAAATTTCACCACAGTACTTCTTAATTTATACAGAAACGGACAAGACAGTAACGGTTGGCATGCTGATAATGAAAAAGAATTAGGCAGAAATCCTATAATTGCTTCGGTTAGTTTTGGAGCCGAAAGAGTTTTTCAACTGAAGCATAATATGCAAGAAATGAAACAAAATATTGCCCTCGAACATGGAAGCCTTTTGATAATGAAAGGAAGTACTCAACATTTTTGGAAGCATCAAATCCCTAAAACAAAAAAAGAAATTGGACCAAGAATTAATCTAACCTTCAGAATTATCAAATGATTTTTTCATTAAATTTGAGTACTAAACCTACTCAAATTATGATAACCGAAATTGTAAATTATTTTGAAACCATCCCTTCATCACATAGAAGTTTTATATTAATAGGAGGCATTACCCTTTTTTGGCTAATCGAAAATGGCTTTCCATTAATTCGATTTAAATACAACAAATGGGAACATGCAGGAATTAATTTCTTTTTTACGTTTACTACAATTCTCATCAATTTTTCATTGGCCTTTTTGTTATACAAAAGTTCTGTTTTTGTATCAGAAAATAAATTTGGCTTAATTTATTGGCTGCATTTAGACAATCTTTGGCTACAAGCCATAATAGGACTATTATTCATGGATCTCATTGGAGCTTATACTGCTCACCTTGTACAACACAAAACAAAACCTTTGTGGAGATATCATTTAATTCATCATACAGACACTTGGATTGACACAACTACCGCCAACAGACATCATCCTGGCGAAAGTGTTATTCGTTTTATTTTTACCGTTTTTGCAATTATAATCGTTGGTGCACCTATTTGGTTATTCTTTTTATACCAATCGCTTTCTGTTTTTTTGTCACAATTTAACCATGCAAACATGTCGTTACCAAAAAAATTAGATAAGTACATAAGTTACATCATAGTATCACCAGATATGCACAAAATACACCATCATTATAAATTACCTTATACAGATAGTAATTATGGAAACATTTTTTCTATTTGGGATAGATTATTTGGAACTTTTATGGTAATGCCTACAGAAGAATTAATTTATGGAGTAGATACACATATGAAACCAGAGGAAAACAATAAATTATCAAACTTATTAGTTATTCCTTTTCAAAAATATAGAGCACCTGAAAATTAAAATTTATTTTTTAATATCTTTTTATTAATATTGGTATAAGTATTGCACAAGTTTATTTGAATTAACATTTTATAAATGAGAAAAAGTAAAATAGCTGATTTAGACAGAGAAACTTTAGAAAGGCTTATCAGCATGGCCCAAGAGGAACGTAAGCCTTTTGAAGTAATTAAAGAAGAGTTTGGCATTAGTGAAAATGAAGTAACTGAACTAATCCGCAAGCGTTTATCCAAAGATCAGTTTGAACTTTGGAAGAAAAAAGTAACTGCCGCAAAGCCTAAGCCTAAGCAGGTTAACATAGATGACTTTGATGAAGATTTAGATGGAAAATACTATCTGAAAAATAAATTTGATTAACTCTTAACTCCTGAAAATTCAGGAGTTTTTATTTTATATGTAACAAAAAACATAATTCACACACTTATACTGAAAGTAAAAATCTAAAAAATGAAAAAAATATTAATAGCGGCATCACTTGCATTTTTTATGGTGAGCTGTAAGACGGCTCAAACTAACACTATTGCTGTTGCGCCTGAAGTAAAAGTTAACATTGATTTGAATGTTATCAAAGATGACAAAGTAATGGTTACTGTATTACCTTCTCCAACAAAAGAAGAAACAGTAACTTTTAATATCCCAAAAACTGTTCCTGGAACTTATTCAGCAGATAATTACGGAAAATACATCGAAAATGTAAAAGCATATGATGCTAAAGGAAATTCATTACCTATCGCAAAAATGGACGATAATACTTGGAGAATTTCTGATGCAAAAAAATTAAGCAAAGTCACCTACTGGGTAAACGACACTTATGACCAAGAAACTCAAGGCGGAATTGGCGGTAAAGATGTTTTCTCTCCGGCTGGAACAAATATTGATTCAGAATGTTTCATGGTAAATACTCACGGATTTGTAGGTTATTTTTCAGATAAAAAAGAAGTTCCTTACACAGTAAATATTTCACATTCTGACAAACTATTTGGAGCTACATCAATGAACGATTTAGATTCCGCTACAAATCAAGATACATTTAAAGCATCTCGTTATGCTGAACTGGTTGATCACCCAATCATGTATTCTAAACCAGATTACACAACTTTTAAAGTTGAAGATATGGATATCCTTATCAGTGTATATTCGCCAACTGGAAAATATAAAGCTGCCGACATTACTCCAGCTATGGAAACAATGATGAAAGCTCAGAAAAAATTCTTAGGCCCAATTAACAATACTAAAAAATATGCGGTCCTATTATATCTTTCAGATTTAAGTAAAAATGATGCAAAAGGATTTGGAGCTTTAGAACACACGACATCAACAACTGTTGTAATGCCTGAGATGATGCCTGAGCAAGAAATGGCAGAACAATTAAAAGATATTGTTTCTCACGAGTTTTTCCACATTGTAACTCCATTAGGAATTCATGCTAACGAAATTCATTATTTTGACTTTAATGCTCCTAAAGTGTCTAAGCATTTATGGATGTATGAAGGTGTAACCGAATATTTCGCCAATTTATTCCAAATCAATCAAGGATTAATTTCTGAAGAAGATTTCTACAATCGTATGTCAGACAAAATTCGTCAAGCTTCTCAAATGAATGATACCATGCCATTCACAAAAATGAGTGCTAACGTATTAGAAAATCCTTATAAAGATCAATATTTAAATGTATACCAAAAAGGAGCTTTAATTGGAATGTGTTTAGACATTACAATTCGTGAGAAAAGTAATGGCAAAAGAGGTATTTTAGATTTAATGCAAAAATTAAATAACGAATATGGAATAAACAAACCATTTAATGACGAAGAATTATTCGATAAAATCGTATCGTTAACATATCCTGAGGTTAAAACATTTTTTGATACTTATGTAAATGGTCCAACGCCAATTCCGTACGAAGAATTTTTCGCTAAAGTAGGTGTTACTAAAGCAAAAACAAAAGTAGCTGGAAACGTATTCTTAAAAGGTCAAACACCTTATATTACTGTGAATCCTCAAACCAAAGAGATTATGCCTATTCCTGGAATTGAACTACCAGAATTTTACACTAAGTTGGGTATTAAAAATGGAGATGTAATTGCGGCTATAAACGGAACAAACTATAATTTAGACAATATTTATGATTTAATTATGGCTAGCCAAAGCTGGAAGGATGGAGATGCTATCACTGTTAAAATAAAACGTGATGGTAAAGAATCTGAATTGAAAGGAAAAATCGTTTTACCTTACGAAGAAGTTGATGGTTACCAGTTAACTGATAAAAGTAAAAACGCACTTAAAGAAGCTTGGCTAAAAGGATAATTTCCAATTATAAAAAGTATATAAATCCTCATTTTGTAAATCAATTTGAGGATTTTTTTATTACTTTGCGGCAAATTGAAAAAATATGTATAAAGTAATATTAGCTGCTCTTTCACTTTCATTATTAGTTGCTTGTGGAGAAGAAAAAGCAAAAGGAAATTTAGAAATCACAGGAAACATTAAAGGCCTTAAAAAAGGAAAATTATATATTCAAAAAGTACAAGACACATCACTTATAGCTCTTGATACAATTATTTTAAATGGTGAATCTTCATTTAAAAGCAATATAAATATTGACTCTCCAGAAATGCTTTATTTATACGTAGATAGAGGAGTAACAAATTCTATTGATAATAATCTTTTATTTTTTGCTGAACCAGGAAAAATAAATATCGATACTGATTTAGAATTCTTTTTAGCCAACGCAAAAGTAACTGGTTCTAAAAACCACGATTTATACAACGACTACAAAGGAATCATCTCTAAGTTTAATGATCAGCAACTGGAGTACTTAAAAGACGAAGTACTAGCATTGAAAAATAAAAAAGACATCTCTGCAGAAAATGCTAAAAAGCAAGATGCCCTTTTAAAAAAGCGTTATTTATACGCAGCCAACTACGCTTTAACTCATGCTGATAAAGAAGTAGCGCCTTATATTGCTTTAACAGACATCTACGATATGAATTTGAAATATTTAGATACAATTCAAAAATCAATGTCTCCTGAAGTTGCAAAATCAAAATATGGGCAAAAATTTACACAATTTCTTAAGGATAGAAAAGCTAACGAAGGTACTGAAACAAAAAAATAAATACTTTCATATAAGTTAAATCAAAAAGCCACCCAAGAGGTGGCTTTTTTTATTGTTGGTAAAAATTCATCTTAAAAAAGTATAAAATAAAAAAGGCCTTCAAATGAAGACCTTTTGGAGCCGATGGAGGGACTCGAACCCAC
>CAMLKV010000231.1 GCA_946480635.1 uncultured Flavobacterium sp. | reverse complement strand
AATTGAAAAAAAAATCAATTTTTTATAACATTTAGACTCTTTCCAACCTCTGTAAAAGCCTTAATAGCTTTGTCTAAATGCTCTTTCGAATGCCCTGCCGATAGTTGAACCCTAATTCTTGCTTTATCTTTTGGAACTACCGGAAAGAAAAAACCAATTACATAAATTCCCTTCTTTAAAAGCTCATCAGCCATAACTTGTGAAAGCTTCGCATCGTAAAGCATTACTGGAACAATAGCTGAATCTCCATCAATAATATCGAATCCAGCCTTTTTCATTCCTTCTTTAAAATAATTTGTATTCCATTCTAATTTATCTCGCAGTGTAGTATCTTTTTCCAACAATTCGAAAACTTTTAATGATGCTCCAACAATTGAAGGTGCCAAAGAGTTTGAAAACAAATACGGACGCGATCTTTGACGTAATATCTCAATAATTTCCTTTTTAGCAGTGGTATAACCTCCCATGGCACCTCCTAAGGCTTTTCCTAAAGTTCCTGTCATGATATCTACACGGCCCATAACACCTTTGGCTTCAAGTGTACCTTTTCCTGTGGCGCCAATGAATCCAGCAGCATGACATTCGTCAACCATAACCATAGCATCATACTTATCTGCTAAATCACAAATCTTATCTAATGGAGCCACTAAACCATCCATTGAGAAAACACCATCAGTAACAATTAACTTAAAACGATGACCAGCATCAGTGGCTTTTTTAAGCTGTTCTTCTAAATCAGCCATGTTGTTATTTTCATAACGGTAACGTGCAGCTTTGCACAAACGAACTCCGTCGATTATCGATGCGTGATTTAAACTGTCCGAAATAATACAATCTTCTTCACCTAATAATGGTTCAAAAACACCACCGTTTGCATCAAATGCAGCAGCATACAAAATGGTATCTTCAGTTCCGTAGAATTTTGCAATAGTTTCTTCTAATTGTTTATGAATATCTTGTGTTCCACAAATAAATCGCACCGAAGACATCCCAAAACCATGTGTGTCCAAAGCATCTTTTGCAGCCTGAACAACTTCGGGATGAGAAGACAATCCTAAATAATTATTGGCACAAAAATTTAAAACCGTTTCTCCGTTAACTACAATCTCAGCTCCTTGTGGTGAAGTGATAATACGTTCTTTTTTATATAATCCGTTTTCCTGAATAGCATTCAGTTCATTTTGTAGGTGTTGTTTAATTTTTCCGTACATACTATTATGAGTTTGTTTTGAATTTTTACAAATGTACCACTTCTATTTTTTCTCCTATATATACAAGTGCTTTTTTATGGACATGATATCCCATTCCTTTGAGTACGTTTTCATACTCTGTTATTTGCGCCACATATTTTTGATTGTGAGCACCCGTTTTATAATCTAACAAATAGGCAATATTTTGTCTGATTACAATTCGATCTGGAATTATTGTAGATGCATCATTTCTCAAAATGCTAATTTCATTCAACACTCTCCCTCCTTCTGTAAAAAAATCTGAAAGATTTTCATGATTTACAATTTGTGAAAGACTATTAAAAACTAAATCTTTTTGATCTTCTGAAATCAAGCCATTTTCTAGAGCTTTCACAACAGCCAAATCAACATCCTTATTTGTTTCAACAAAAGATAAAACTTTATGCATAACATTACCAAACTCGATAGCTTCTTGCTGGTGTGTTCCCCACATAAGTGCTTCACGCTGGGCAATTTTTATTGACTCTGGTTTTATAACCGACTCATTATTTTTAATGAACTCCTGCGCTTCTTCTTTTGGTTTGGGTTGAGAAATTCTTTCAGGGTTCCCAAAACTATATTCTAGTTTTTCTGAATTGAACTGATTATTTAACTCTAAGAATTCTATAAAATAAGAAGCAAGATTATTAGGCAATTCACCTTTTTTATTTCTTTCTTTTACAGACGATATAATATGTAATTGCTCTTCGGCTCTAGTTAAAGCCACATATAATACATTAATGTTATCTAATAGTTTTTCCTGCTCTTTTTGATTGTAGGTTTCGACAGCTGCTTCGCCATAACGCAAAACATTACTCGATTTGTCTACCAAAAACTTATCAAATTCAATTTCTTCATTTGCATCTATCCAAAGTTTTTCTCCTTTATTCGCGCTATAACTTTCTTCGGCAAAAGGAAAAATAACCACTGGGAATTCCAGTCCTTTCGATTTATGAATGGTCATGATTCTTATTGCATCTGAATTTTCATTGGCAGGAACACTAAATTTAGAACCGCTTTTATTCCAAAAATCAAGAAAATCGCCAATACTCATTTGATACTTTACATCTCTTTCTAAAACAATATCCAGAAAAAATTGAACGTAAGCATTATTATTTTCAGGTAAAATTCCTTTATAGATTAAGGTTTCAACAACTTCAAAAAGAGATTTCTTTTTAATAGCTTGAAAATTCAAATCAATTCCAAAGGAGTTTAACCAAACTTGAAACTCCTCTTGTTTTTCAAACGAAATCCCTTTGAAAATAAAATCATGAGGTTGTGTTGACTTGATTCTGTTTTTAGAAAAATAATACAAGACTTGAGCTAGTGACTCCTTATCTTTTACATCATTAAGATACCTCAGCATATGAAGCAAATACTGCACTTCACTTGATGTTTGTATTAGTAAACTTTCAGATGATATTACTTGAATGTTGTTTTCAGTCAAATAGTTCGCCAATAACACTCCGTGTTTATTGTTTCGTACCAACAAGACAATTTCATTCAAAGAAAAATTTTGTTGCTTTACATTATGAATGATTTCAAGTGTTTTTTGAAGATATAAATCATCTGTAGTTAATTCTTCTGATTCATCAATTTCATCATTATTTTCGATTGGAGGTAAAAAAGAAATATTCACAAAACCTCCTTTTTTATCATTACTCAGCTGAAAGCTTTTCTCTAAATAGAGCTTCTTGTAATCTTCATTTTCGAATTTATGAGAGAGAAATTTAAAAAAGTCATTGTTAAAACCAATGACCTCATCGTAACTTCTATAGTTTCGTTCAAGGTCAAAAATCTTTTTGTCCTTATTGCTAAATGGATTTTCCGAATTTGTTAAGTCAATAAACTGTTCCGCTTTCCCTCCTCGCCATCTGTAAATAGATTGTTTAGGATCTCCAACAATGAGTAAAGAACCTTTAACACCTTGCAAATCTTCACTCGACAATGCATTGTCTATCAACGGAATTAAATTCTCCCATTGCATTTGCGAGGTATCCTGAAATTCATCAATAAAAAAATGTTTGTATCGTTCACCCAATCGTTCATAAATGAATGGTGCAGGCTGCTTTTTAATTTGGTCGTAAATAAGCTTATTAAATTCGGTTATTGACAAAATGTTTTGTTCCTCTTGAATAACTTTTAACTTATTGTTTATAGTATTCAATAAGGAAAGAGGTGTAATATTTTTTAAGAAAGCTTCATAGAAAGACTTCTTTTCAAATTTTTGATAAATTGTGTTAAGTTGAGATAATAATTCGGGAATTAATGACTCAATAATTTCTTTGTCTTTAGCTCCTTTGTTTATCTGAATATCGCCAAATTCATGAAAAGTTTTATTGTTTGGGTTAAATCTTCCTTCAGCAATACTCTGCAGGTGGTTGGGAAATGTAGCCCTTGAAAATGATTTTAAATCAATCCCTTTTTCATCAATTAACTCTAAAAGAACTGCTGCTAAATCTCTAGTTTCATCATCGAGTTGTTTACAAAGTTCATTCAGTTTGGATTTTAGTCGTATAAAATCCGGTATTTTTTTTTCTTGCAATGAAAGAACCTCTTCTCTATAATTTTCATTCAAGACTAATTTCCCAGCATTAAATATTTCTCCAGAAACGTCCCACGACTTATCATCGTCTGTTTTCTCCATGGTAAAATCCACAAGAAGTTTTGTTAGGACCTCATCATTACCAGCTTCCGCAATAATAGCATCAACAGCTTCTTGTAAAAGATTTTCGGTATCCAATGAAACATCAAAAGTAATTGGCAAATCTAAATCTAAAGCAAACGAACGAATAACTTTATGGGTAAATTTATCTATGGTCGAAATATCAAACGCAGCGTAATTATGAATAATGTTCTTGATTATCGCTTTAGCTTTAGTAGTTATTTCAGCTAAATTAAGACCTGTATCTCTCGACAAATCTTCCATTAAAGACAAAGCTTTGGTCGAAGTTTGATCTTTTGTAAAATCATATAAACTATCAACAATTCGACTTTTCATTTCCTGAACAGCCTTATTAGTAAAAGTTATGGCCAAGATACTTTTATAAGCATCATCCTTGGGAGAAGTCAATACGATTTTGAGGTACTCCTTAACCAAAGTATAAGTTTTACCTGAACCCGCCGATGCGTTATATATGGAAAATGCAGGTTTATTCACTTGGCGCTCTAATATTGTAAAGGTTGCTTTATATCAAAAATCCCTTGTTTTTTCATTTTTAACAACTCAGATTTGATTTCCTCCTTATTGTTTACAACCAACACAATTACAGCTCTCCCTTTCGAGTCAAAAAAACTCAAATTCATTGGTTGATTAGTAAACTTGTAATTATCGATTTGAGTAAATCTTTTCTTAAGTTCCGATAATGTTTGTTGTTGATTCTTATGAA
>CAMLKV010000230.1 GCA_946480635.1 uncultured Flavobacterium sp. | reverse complement strand
TATTCAAATTTGCTGCCAGTATTATATTGTACTCATTTGATCAGCCAATTGTAGAAACACACTAATTCAGTATTTACAAATTGATACATTTTTTCGGCTGTAACCTTTCCAATTCCGAAGAATTTTTTCACATCTAAACCTTCTAGGAACGATTCAACTTCTTCGGGATTAATTGTTTTTTGTCCGTTAGGCTTATTATAATCTGAAGCAATTTTAGCCACAAATTTATTTACCGAAATACCTGCCGAAGCAGTTAGTCCAACTTCATCAAAAATCCTTTTTCGAATCTCTTGAGCAATTAAAGTAGCACTTGGATTGCCTTTTTTATTAGTTGTAACATCCAAATAGGCTTCATCTAACGAAAGAGGCTCGACCAAGTCGGTATAATCCTTAAAAATAGCTCTAATCTTCTTGGAAATCTCTTTATAACGATCAAAACGAGGCCGAACAAATATAAGCTCAGGACACAAGCGTTTAGCTTGAACTCCACTCATAGCACTTCGTACTCCGAATTTTCTTGCTTCATAACTCGCCGCCGAAACCACGCCACGTAATTCACTTCCTCCTACTGCCAATGGCTTTCCTTTTAATTCAGGATTGTCCATTTGCTCAACAGAAGCATAGAAAGCATCCATATCGACATGAATTATTTTACGGGTTTGGTTTTCTTCCATACTGTAAATTTAATATCTTTAATTCATGTTAGAAATTGAACGCAAATTTTTAGTCAAAAATCTTGACTTTATCGCTTTGGCCACTGCAAAAAACAGAATTGTACAAGGTTACTTAAATTCAACTCCAGAGAGAACAGTTCGTGTTAGAATTAAGGGCAACAAAGGATTCTTAACGATTAAAGGCATTGGAAATGAGTCAGGCACCACCAGAATGGAATGGGAAAAAGAAATTGATGTTCAGGATGCCGAACAATTATTAACACTTTGCGAAAAAGGAGTCATCGATAAAATACGACACGAAATACCCATAGGCAAACACACCTATGAAGTAGATATTTTTTTTGGTGAAAACGAAGGTTTAGTTATGGCCGAAATAGAACTTCAAAGTGAAGATGAAGCCTTCGAAAAACCTTCTTGGTTAGCTGAAGAAATTACCTCAGACAAACGTTATTATAACGCTTATCTGAGCAATAATCCTTATAAAAGTTGGTAACTATTTTTTTACAGCGACTTCAATTTTGACTCTCATTTCTCCAGCAGCTTTGTTAACTGCCAGATATTTGAATGCCCTTCTTGTCAAATCAATTTCGCGACTTCTAACGTGAGGACCACGATCATTTACAGTAACAATTACCGATTTCTTATTTCTTAAATTAGTAATTCTTAATTTGGTCCCAAAAGCAAATTTACGATGTGCTGCTGTGAATTTATTATTATCGAAACGTTGACCACTTGCAGTACGTCTCCCATTAAATCTATTGGAATAATAAGATGCGTGGGAATTACTTTTATATAATTTATAATTGTAGTCTCCTTCTTTTTCAATAACAAGACTATCTATTAAGGTAGAATCAACTTTAACCGTATCTTGCTTTACAGTATCGACTGGCATGTAAAACAAAGGCTGATCTTTCTTGAAATTTTTACATGAAAAGCTTGAAACAAGTATTACTGTTATTATCGTGGTAATTACCAATAAAAATCTATTTATCATAATTATTATTTTTTAACATTACACACTCCTACACAAATACCGTACCCTTATTGAAAAAGAAAGCCCTTATGAGGGCTTTTAATTTTTTATGCTAACCATGAAGTCCATGGTATTCTAGACAAAATAAGCAATAGGCCTAATCCGAAACCTACTAAGATTGATTTGAATTTTGCCGTATTGTCAGACTGCCTTTTGTGTTTTGACCAACCAATAGTAATTAAAACTATGGCAATTATATTTATTAATGGATGTTCCATCGATGTTAATCTCAACGCTGCATCTTTCATATTAAAACCAGCCAATCCTAGTGGAGAAACAAAATAAAGGATAAGACCAGCTACTAATTGCAAATGAGTTGCAATTAAACCAAATAAGGCAATCTTTCTATCTTTTGCTGTAAATTCTTTTTTTGAAGAAAAACCGATTGCACTATTAAGTACTGCTACAACTAATAATAATAATGCTAAATAAGCCCAACCTGAGTGAAATTTTTGAATAAATTCGTACATTTTGTTTGTTTTAGTTTAAACAAATATAAGTAAAAACCATTCGCAATGCGAATGGTTTTTCTAAATTATTGATTTACTATTTATTAGAATTCGTAACGGAAAGTTAAGTTCCAAGTTCTACCAAATCCGAAGAAAACCTGATTTCTTAAATCTACTCCATTCCAAGTTCCTCTGTTTAAGTAATCTTGATATGTTGCATACTGACCTTCTCCAGGAGTTGCAGATTTTAAGTTTACAGGAGTTGCTGTTGGACCACTACCAATTTGCGTTACAATAGAACCATTTTGTAAAGCTCCTCTACCATCACCTGCTCCAGAATTGAACTCATCTTCTGAAGCAACAAATTGATTAGTTCTAGACTCAGCTATATAAACTTTATCTAAAAGATTGTTCACGTTAATTCTAAAATTGAAAGAGTCTTTACTGTCTTTTGTTCTGTGAATTTTGAAAGATAAACCAGCATCTAATAACCCATAAGATGGTAATTCTAATGTTCCTTTGTTAATTTCTTTATCAAATTTTGAAGGATCAATAGAAGCGTATAATTTATCTGCATATCTATAATTAGCATCTAATTTTAAGTTTTTAACCACTTCATAGTTAGCACCAATGCTTGCTGTTGTTTGTGCTACATCACCAACTTTAACATCTGTAAGATAAAGTGTTCCTGGTGCCCCACCTCCTAAAGGAGCATTATTCGCATCATATCTATTACTAGTTATATTTCCATCATACTTCCAATCACCAACAGAAACCATAGCATTAATTCCTAAGCGTGGTAAAGGCTTTGCATTAATTTCTAATTCAGCTCCTGAGTGGATTTCTGTAATTCCAGCAAAATCATAGTAACCACCAACGTTGTCTGCTCCAGAATCAGTTGAACGCTGATTTCTATCTTTCCAAGTTGTATGATACAAGTTCACATTTGCATTAAAATATTGTGAACGGAAACCGTAACCAGCCTCAAAACCAATAATTTTTTCATTAACTAAATTACCTGTTAAAATTGATTTATTGTTAGGGTAAACTGCATTAAAAAATGGTTGCTTTGAATAATATCCTGCGTTAGCAAAAACATTATGATGCTCATTAATGTTAAAGTTTGCACCTCCTTTAATATTTCCTCCTAAGATATTTTCATAATCTGTTTTTTGCAATGGGTCATCATTTTTATATTGAAATAAATCTTCTCTGCTAAAACCTTGTTGAGAAATTGCTCCTTGAACAAAAGCAGATAGTCTTTCAGTAGAATATTCTAATTGAGTAAATGCCCCATACCATCTCACATAACCATTGTTATTGTATTCAATCTTTTCTTGATCTTTAACGTTTGTAAAAGGATTAAAGCTTGGTGAAGCAGAATAAGTTTCAAAAAGAGTTCTTGTAGGGTTATTAACGTCGTTAGCTTGGTAAACACCTCCAGTTCCTGTTGCCAAATTAGCTTGATAGCCATCTGCTCCTAATCTATTGTTTACATTTCTAAAGTGATAACCAACATATGTTCTTCCGTCAACTCCAAAATCCAATGTAAATTTGTCACTCAACTTAGTGTTTAGGTTAATAACAGTTCCATACCAATCGTGTGAATTTATAGATGCCCTTCTAGTGAAACCTAAAGTTCTACTAGTAATATATTGACCTTGAGTATTTGGCGCTACTTGAGTAGCAGGAAGATTTCCACCATAAACAATTTGATCATTTGCAGAAACATATTGACCTCTATTAAAATCTGCAAAATCATCAAATGGAACTGTTCCTTGAGCTGTTTTATATCTAAAAGGAGATGTTCCAATATTCCCTGTTCCTCCACCACGTCCCCAAGAACCATAGAAAACAGATGACACTTTGAATCTCTCATTAATTTTAAAATCATAATTTAATGATGCAACTGGCTTGTGATAAAAGTTTCTTGTCCAAGAAAATTCTTCACCATTATAAATACCCCAATCAGAATTATACTTAATATTTGGTTCATTATTCATAGGGTCACCAAATTTAATATAAGAGCCTAAGTGGTTTGCAAAACTTCTTTGGTGGTGCCATTGAGGGGCTCCTGTAAAGGTAAATTGTAAATTATGTTTTTCGTTAATTTCGTACCCTAAACCAATGAAATAGTTTTGAGCAGAAAACTGAGTTCCATCAGCGTACATGTTACCTTGTGAATTTCCTAATAATACTGATGCAGAAAAACCATTTTTCATTTTACCAGTAGAATAGGAACCCACTGTTTTTATATAATCATTATTACCTAAAGTAGCTGTAAATGAACCACCTTGTTTCATATCTGAAGTTCTGGTGATAACATTGATTGTACCACCTACAGAAGAAATTGCTAATTTAGAAGAACCTAAACCTCTTTGCACCTGCATAGCTGAAGTTACATCAGACAAACCTGCCCAGTTACTCCAGTAAACTGAACTATTTTCCATATCATTAACAGGAACACC
>CAMLKV010000229.1 GCA_946480635.1 uncultured Flavobacterium sp. | reverse complement strand
ATTCCATATTTTTAACTGGAAAAAATAATGTGACTAATAAAGGTAAAATTCCTCCAAAAATAAATGCAGCTCCTGAAGCTAAAGCAGCTTGTAAAGGATTTGCTTGCGATATTTCATTTATCCCTAATTCATCACGAATGTGAGTTCCAAGAGCATCATGAGCAGTAAGTTCCTTTGCAACTTGAAGCGCTGTTTCTTTTTTTAAACCACGTTTCTCATAAATTTGACATAGAATTTCCATTTCAAGTTCTGGCATTTCAGCCAATTCTTTTTTCTCTCTTTCAATATCCGATTTCTCGACATCAGTTTGTGAACTTACAGAAACATATTCTCCAGCAGCCATAGACAAGGCACCAGCAACTAAACCAGCCAATGTAGCCAAAACAACAGCTTCCCTTGTATCACTTGCCGCTGCAACACCAATCGCAATACTCGATATTGACAGAATTCCATCATTTGCGCCTAAAACCGCAGCACGAAGCCAATTACTTCGATGAATATAATGCTCATCTAAATAATTATCAAAATTTAATTGTTTGGGATTACTCATCGTGTTCACTGTTTTCTGTTTTAGGACTGTTGTTAATCGTTGAATTTCCTTCACGGATTTCGGTATGGCGAATTTCACCTCCTGACGTACCTACAGGTTTCGCAAATAAAGCGGCAACAACGGCTATGATTAAAACTATATAAGACAATAAAAATGATTTTGCATGTTTTTTAAAAGTAGTGTAAAGACCTGCTATTGATAACAAAGCAAGAAAATACATAATTTTTATAAAACCTTCAGCCAACTCTTCATGTTTTTCCATCAAATTATCTGAAAATTCAGGGATATTTTCAACATAATGTTCAGCTCTATCTCCTGTCATCATTGATAATTGACCTGTAATCATACAAATAATGAAAATAATATATGCAATATTTAAACTTAAAGGGTTCTTTTTAAGAATCCCAAAAATCAGTATTCCAGTACCAAAAAACAATCCAATTATTGGAAAATGATTAATTAACATGTGGTAATGTGCATCATTCATAGTTTTATTTTTATAAATTCTTACTAAAACAAACTTATTGAAGTTATATATATTATAATATGACAATTATCACATTAAACATAGTGAAAATTTAGTTAATTTGCTACAAATTTTAAGCGTATGAAAATTTTAGAAAAAATCTCCCCATATAAAAACTTGTTAAAATTATACCTTATCATAACTTTAATTTTAAGGATAGTTTTATTATTCCATCCAATTACATCATCTAGTTTTACTTGGTCAGAAATTGGAAAGATCTTTATTACAGGTTTAGTTTCGGATATCTTTGTATTTATTATTGCTACAGGGATTTTGTGGCTTTATTTATTATTTTTATCCAATTCAAAATACGATAAACCTTGGGGATATATCATTTTTGGATGTTTATCAATACTATTAATTTATGTTTCCTTTTTCAATACAATTTTAAATGAATACGGTGGAGCATTACCCGAGATAGGCATTAGTTTTATAGGATTAAAAACCATTCTTTTTGGATTAATGCTTTTTCTTCCAAAGTATAGAAATCAAATTAGATTAGTTTTATTTTCATTTGCTGTATTTCTAGTCACTTTATTAATTATTCAAAATGCAATTAGTGAGTTTTTCTTCTGGAATGAGTTTGGAGTGAGATATAATTTCATTGCTGTAGATTATCTAGTTTACACAAATGAAGTAATTAAAAACATAATGGAATCATATCCAGTTATCCCATTATTTACTGCTGTTGGAATCGTAACTGTTTTTTTTACTTATCAAATAGTAAAGAAATCAAAATCATTTCTAAACAATTTACCTTCATTTAATGAAAAATTGCAATTAACAGCAGTTTATACCGCTATGTTTATTATTGGTCTTTTTTTAATACCAACTTTAGCCAAACAAGAAACATCACAAAATGTTTTTGCAAATGAGCTTCAGGCAAATGGATTATACCGATTTTATTTGGCCTTTATGAACAGTGAGCTCGATTATGATAAGTTTTACAAAACTATGTCAGAAAAAGATGCTTTTGCATTATTAAAAGTTCAAATACCAGAAATTAAAAGCTTAACAACTGCAAGAGAAATAAAATCGGACAAACCAGAAATTCATAAAAATGTAGTTTTAATCACAATTGAAAGCTTGAGCGCAGATTTTATGAAATGCTTTGGAAACGAAAACAACATAACCCCTTTCTTAGACAGTTTAGCTACGAAAAGTACAATGTACAGTAATTTGTATGCAGTAGGAAATAGAACTATTCGTGGTTTAGAAGCTGTAACTTTATGTCTTCCTCCTTCTCCCGGAGAAAGTATTGTAAAACGCAAAGACAATAAAAATAAATTCTCAACAGGAAGTATTTTTAAGCAAAAAGGTTATACAGTTAAATATCTTTATGGTGGTGATGCTTATTTTGATAATATGGAAGATTTTTTTAAAGGGAATGGTTATGATATAGTCGATAAAAAAACTATGAGACCTGAAGAAATTACTTTTTCAAATGTTTGGGGTGTTTGCGATGAAGATATGGCTAAAAAGGCCATAAAAGTAATGAATGAAGAAGCAAAAACTGGTAAGCCATTTTTTAATCATTGGATGACAGTAAGTAATCATAGACCGTTTACTTATCCTGCTGGAAAAATTGATATTCCTAATGATTCAAAGTCAAGAGAAGGCGGTGTAAAATACACGGATTACGCTTTAAAGCAATTTTTTAACATGGCTAAAAAACAATCATGGTACAAAAATACTGTGTTTGTTATTTTGGCAGATCATTGTGCATCAAGTGCTGGAAAAACTGAACTCCCAATCGATAAGTATCATATTCCGGCTATGATTTTTGATCCTTCAAAACCAGGTAAAATAAATCCTGTACTTATGTCACAAATTGATATAATGCCAACACTTTTTGGTATGTTAAATTTTAATTATACCAGTAAATTTTACGGTCAGGACGTAAATGTTCCTTATTTTGAACAACGCGCTTTAATTGCAACATATCAGGATTTAGGGTTAATAGAACAAAATAAATTAACTATCATTTCTCCAAAACAAAAAGCCAAACAATTTGATTTGATTCCTGATAATACTGTAAAAAATCAAAACTTTATACTTAAGTACGAAGAAAAACCTGTAAAAAAACTAGATGAAATTTTAGTAAAAGAAACTGTTGCATTTTATCAAACAGCATCAATTCAATTAAAGCATAAAAAATATCAGAAGAATAATTTATAATAGGCCATTGTATTTTCTAGCAAACCATTCGGTTGCTAAAAGCAATACCAAAATTAACAATCCCCACATCCAATCGATTAGTGGGGATTTTTTTACCACTTCTTTTTGAATAGGTTTATAAACGTCAGTATTTTCTAGAAATTTAATTAAATTTTGAATTTGATTAGAAAAATATGTTTTCCCTTGAGTATTTTCTGCTAATTGTTTCAATCTGGATACATCAGCATTCACAAATTGCTTCTCAGCATCGAAATCAATTATATAAAAGCTTCCTGCATACTGAACTCCAGATTGTTTTTCTCTAACTGTAAAGTTATAATTCCCTGAAGGCAAATCATTAAATCCAACAGAATAATCATTTGTTCCTTTTACAAAATCATAAACTTTAATTGAATTAGATTCTTTATTTTTTAATTGGATTGTTAGCTGTGCATTTTCATCAAACTCATAATTTTTATTAAAATATTGAGCTGAAATAGTTATGGTTTCGCCAGAGTTATAGAAGTTTTCATGATTTACCACAAGGCTTTTCTTTTTTGCATTTGAAGCCAAAAATTGGATTATCTTATCAAAGAAAACATCAAATTTTTCAAAGGATTTTTCTCTTAAATGGCTTTCCATACGCCACTTCCAAATGTTTTCACCAAATAAATAAGCATTTCTATTGACGCCGTTTTCAGTAAAAACAAGCAAAGGACTTTCGGTTTTGGTGGTTCTAATTCTGGCTTCCAGTAAAATATTTACATTACTTTTTGGCGTAATACTACCGAAAGGATTTTCAAGTGGAGGAAACTGTTCAAAGCCTAAATTATCAATAGCGAAAGAATTAAAGGTTGAATTGAAATTGGCAGAATAATCTTCTTTTTGAGCCGACATTTTAAAGTTAAAATGATTTTGATACTGGTTTAAAAAATTGAAATCTGTATTCAATCCAGTAATAATCAAACTATTCGTTTTAAGATTTTCATTTTGGCTCAAAATAGATTTAAATTCGGAAGTTGGCTGATAAAAAATTAAAACATTATAATTATTTAACTCATTGATGTCTTTTGGTTTAAGTAAAGTTACTTTACGTTGTGCATTAGTTTCTATTGCTCTTTGAATTGCACCTAAATCAGGATGCATAATATTAGAAATAAGAGCTATTTCTGTTCGTTGATCAATTACTTCAACTGCAAAGTTCTTTGTGTTATTAAATTTATTCTTTTCATTTTCTGCAGAAGAAAGAATAGCTTTATACATATGTACTCCTACTCTATCTGCATTTAATAATATAGAAACTGATGCTGATTTTTTATTAGAAGTAAACGAAACATTTTGCTTATAAACTGATGAATTACCTAATTGAATACTCAACACAGCATTTACGGGTTTACTACCAGTGTAATTTAAAAAAACTTCTACAGGAAA
>CAMLKV010000228.1 GCA_946480635.1 uncultured Flavobacterium sp. | reverse complement strand
CTATGGTGATATGTTTTAACTGACAAAGCGTTGTGAAAACGTTTCATTATTGGACGAAGTAATTTTTTAGATTCATCTGTAAAAGCAATAAAAAAAGCGCCATTTGGGAACGAATCAAAGTTTTCTGTAGTTACTGTAATTGGGTGAATAGGAGCCGATATTTTTGCTAATTCGGTATAGATTTTTTTTAAATCTTCATCAGAAGCTTCAAATTCACAAATTGTGATATGCGCTACAGAATTTTTACTACGAACCCGCTTTATTGCCTAGAAGCTCTTTCATTCTTTTTACTTCTTCAATGATGTCATCAGAAGGATGTATCGCAACAGAATATTTATTAATCATTATTAAGTAGCTAAT
Source organism: uncultured Flavobacterium sp. (assembly GCA_946480635.1). Next base: position 4,316 of record CAMLKV010000228.1, on the reverse strand, counting down.
GAGTTTTAGTAATACATCTTAAACCCCATTGTCTTACAGATGGTGTATTGTTTTTCATATAAGGCTTCCACTAATTCGATAACCTCATCATATTCTTCATATAAGGAGAAGTATAAATTATCGAGAGCAGCACTTAAAACGGGAACCCTATTGCCGTATCCAGAAATGGCTTTTGCACCAGTAACGTCCAGAAAATACTGAAATGTTTCTTCCTCTAAATCTAAAAGCATTGTATTGGCAAAGTGAATTATTTTCCCTTTTAACTTTCCTTCAAAAAACTCGGCAAGCTCTTCAAAACTGTAATAATAGTTATCAATTTTAAGTTCCTGTTCTTTTCCTTCAAATACCAGATAAATAATAGTGTAATCTCTAAAGTTTCGATCTTCATACAGCAAAGTGCTTATACTTTCATCAAAATCTTCAATACTGTCACATGTTTTGTAAACATTAGTTATGCCATACTGGATGGCTAAATTTTCCAGAGCAGGTAAAAAAAGACTCTTAACAGGAGCTTCAATATCGGCAACCGATTCTAAACAATATATCCGTTTTTTAGAAGACATAAAATGAGTTAAATAACGTACTAAAAGTAATATATTTTTTAATTCATTTTTTGCGAAAACTGATCAATTAAATAAACGGCTCTGTAAGTTTGTATTTATGTGAAAATAATACCAAGCCAACTTTTGATTTAATATTGAAACGTTCAAAAAGAGCAGTACGATAGGCTTCGATAGATTTAATGGAAAGATTCATCATATCCGCCATTTGATCATAAGTAAACTCGTTTGCATCGCACACTAGTTTTAAGAAAGTGAGTTCTCTTTCTGAAAGCACTATATCTATCTTTTCTGTTTGAACGGGCACATTATAATTTTTTATGCGTTTAAGAATGTCGGTTATATTATTGTACCCAATTTTTATGATATTGTCAATTGCGAATTGTAAATCGGCAGCACTACAGTTTTTATGTAAAAAGCCTCTTGCACCGTGATGATAACTTGCATTAATAATGTTCTCATCAAAATGTTGTGTTAACAATAACACTTTGTATTCCTCTTCTTTTTCTTCAAGTACTTGTAAGACATCAATTCCTGTCATATTAGGCATCGAATAGTCAAGGATATACACATCTGGTTTAGGGTTTAAGGGTAGACTTTCTAAAAAATCTTCTCCATTGTCAAATTCATGAATCACATTGTAAGTGCCTATTTTATGCAAGAGTTCCTTTAGTCCCTGTCTAACAATTGCGTGATCATCTATAATGCAAATAGTCGATTTTTGTGAAGTCATGATTTATTGTTTTTCTGTGAGTAGGATAGTAGTACCTTCACCTATTTTAGTTTTAATGTCCAGTTCGTAATTAATAATAGCTGCACGATTACTCATGTTATGAATGCCGAGTGTTTTAGTAGTTTCTTTTATTTTGTTAGAATCAAACCCTTTGCCGTTATCACTTACCATCATTTTAAAATAGGGATTTGTATTAATGGTTATTATTATCTCTGATGCTTTTGCATGTTTAAGACAATTGTTGATGATTTCCTGAAAGATACGGTATATTACTATTTTTTCATTGATAGAGTATTCTTTACCAGTATCACTTTCTAAAGAAAATTTGAAGCGAATTTTTGAATTCTTTTGTAAACGTTTCACCTCGTTAGCGATGGCTTTGATAATGTTTTGTTGTACCAATAACTGATTACTTAATGAATGACTCACACCTCTAATAGATTGGGCTAAATTTCCAACCGATTCAGAAAGGGGTTCTAATACGGGTTTAAAACCATCATTATCCAATTTTAGATTTTCTAACTGAAAATTGATGTAAGTAAGTTGCTGTCCCACATCATCATGCAAATCCTGTGCAATGTTATTAAGTACCTGTTCTTGAGTTTCTAATATGGTTTGATTGAGTGTTTTTTGAAAGTCAATGTCTTTTTGATAAATAAGCTTGGTGTAGTTTTTTACTTTGTTAATGTAAAGTTTTACGATTAGTATGCAAAAAAGCACTAATAATAAAACGAACAATAAACCAATAATAATTCCAAACGCAATACTATACATGTTGCAATCTTTTTTCTCTAAAAATATAGACGTTCAACAAAGTGTAATAAATGATGTTTACTACAGTCATAATTAATGGATATAGTTTGATGTTTCCAAAAACAATTGTTGAAGCCAATTCTTTGCTTTTAAACCCAAAAACAAAACTTAATCCAAAAAAGAAAAGTATAGGAGCACTTAGTAATACATATTTGTTCGTGGTGAAAAAACTAAAATTCTCTAATTTAAGATGATAAAAACTTTCCCAAATAAAGATTCCTATATACAATAAGGCTCCTACTATGAAAGTGATATAATTGAATTTTTCGGTACCTTCAATTAAGAACAAATTTAAGAAAGCAAAACTGAAAAAAAAGATAGTAACAACTTCCATTACTTTTTTAGACTTGCTGTTTTTTAAAAGTAGTATTAACCAAAGACCATTATGTAAAATTACATTTATAGTAGAGGAGAATCCAATTGTTTTTTTGGTAAATAATAAAGCAGAGTTTATGAGTTCTGTTCCAAAACTGATTAATAGTATAGTAATCAAAATTCGATAGGTAGTTTTTTGAAAACCTAATGTCATTGCATAAATCAATGTGATAATCACATAAATTTTTATGAAATTAATTGACTGTATAAAAAAATCTAGCATACTATATTTCGTTTTTAAAGAGCAGAACTCAATACTATTTAGAAACCACTTGAAACTATAAAAGGACCTGTTGCTCCTGGAAAATCTGATAAATCATAATAACCCACTTCCATTCCATTTTTAGTTATTTTAAAGATTACCTTTTCCTTTTCTTTCTCTCCGTTTTCAATTTTTACATTGATGATCGCTTTGGTGAAGTGGATAGTGTCATTTTCGGCCAATTTATATTTCTTCTCAAGTCCCTTAAAAAAAGGAATCGAATAGCATGTTGCTTCAGAAGAAAATAAACCAACTTTCTTTAGGTCTAATGTTGGGCTAGTTATATCAAAGCTTATATAGTAGTCGTAGCAAGAATCATTGTCAATAACATCTTTAATTTGTTTCCAAGTTTTGTCATAATAACGGATAGTTGTACTGTTTTCCTGGTGTGCGTTTGCAAATTTTTTAAATGTTTCAGCATCTTCAATATCGTGTAGAGATAGAATGCAATCTTGTAAATCAAGAGCACATAATTCGGCTCCATGTTGTTTTAACCAATCTTGTCTAGCAGAATCACTTTTCAGATTGTAAAGTTCAGTGACTAAATCATTATCACATACTTTTTCGGGAATTGCATCAGTTTGAATGTTTTCACCTGAACCTTCAACTGGTTTTTCTTTTTTGCATCCTATGATTGCAACAGAAAAGAGCATAATAAGTACTGTTTTTTTCATAATGTAGTGTGTTAGGTAAATTGTTTTACAAAGTTTGTTTATTCTATTTTTTTTCAAACTAGGGGAAACCCTATTTCGTGGTTATGATATCCCTAATCCCTTGATTATTGCTAAAATATCACTTTTTTCTTAATAAAACACTGTGTTTTCTAGCTATTTAACGGATAGGGGAAAAACCCTAGTTAAGGGAGTATTCCCCTATATAATAGAGGAGTGTGTAGAAGTAATTTTGGATATCTACAAACTAAATACTTCAAATTATGAAAAAAACAAAAACTTTATTAGCAGTTTTCTGGGCTTTATTTAGCCTTGGAATTTATGCGCAAGAATGTGATAAATTACTTGCAGATGGTTTATATTCTTTCACAAGAATGACGAGAACAGATTCCTAAGAACTTATTTTCTTTCAGAATCTTTTAAAACTGATATGAAAAGTGGTAAATGGGGAGGTTCTTTATCTATTCCAATTGATGGAGTCCCATTTTCAATAGGTGCTAACGATAGTGAGCAAAAGTATACAGAATTAAGAACTAAACTTCTTTCAATAACCGAATTGAAAATTGAATCTGGTAGTACACAAGTATTACTACAATCTATACCTAATACAAATTTATATGAAGCATATATAAATTGTATTGATAAAACAACTCAACCTAATCTTTCTGGTTTTATTCAAGGTACAAATGTCGAAACTGAAGATGCTGTAGTTTTTACTATTTATTATAGACCATCTTCTCCATCAGATCCAATGCCTAGAGTCACTAGCTTTAATGTAGTGCCAGAAAATTCAGTTGTAAGTGGTTCTTTAGCAGTTGGGCAATCATTAAGTGGCTTTACCACATTGGTTACTTGTAAGCGTCCAGCTGATAAAGATTTGATTTTGACTCTTCAAACAGATA
>CAMLKV010000227.1 GCA_946480635.1 uncultured Flavobacterium sp. | reverse complement strand
CGAATTACCATCAGATTTCAATAATAATGAAGCTAAAGTGGTACCACTTTCACTTCAATTACTTTTAGAGAATACAATCAAGCATAACGTGGTTAGCGAAATGAAGCCCTTACACATTAAGATTTATGTTGAAAATAATTATTTGATAGTTCAAAATAATTTGCAAAAGAAAGAAGTGCTTCAGGATAGAAAAGGAGTAGGTCTTCAAAATATTGTGAATCGCTATGGATTAATCTCTGAAAGAAAAGTAATGATAGAACAAAATGAATCATTCTTTAGAGTAATGATTCCAATTTTAACAAAACAAGTTGCATATATGGAAAGTCAAAATATATATAATGAAAACATGGCTTACGCAAAAGCCAAAGAAAGAGTTGAACAGTTGAAAGGTTTTTATGGAAATTTAATTTCTTACTGTTGTGTAATACCAATTTTAATAGCTATAAACCTAAATACGAGTGTAGGTTTTCAATGGTTTTGGTTTCCTCTTTTAGGTTGGGGAATGGGATTAACATTTCATGCTATAGAGGTTTTTGGATACGGGAAAAATTGGGAAGAACGTAAAATACAGGAGATATTAAAGAAAGAAGATCAACAAAATAATAAATGGGACTAATGGAATTTTATCAAACACCACAAGAAAGAAAACTTGAATTGGCTCGAGTTAGAGTTCAAAAGATTAAAAAGTATTATGGTTATTTGTTTATTTATGTAGTGGGAATGATAGTTTATATTTCTAAAACTTATTTTGGAGCACCTTTAAACTTTTTTCCATTACGATACTTAAATGAATTTGTAATGTGGTGCTGGACTTTCTTTATAGTGATTCAAACCTTGCAAATATTGTTTGCAGAAAAATTGTTTAGTGCAGATTGGGAACAAAGAAAAATTAATGAAATTTTAGAAAAAGACAATCATTCAAAAAATCGTTGGGAATAATGGAAAATTTTAATGAAGAATATAAAAGATACGAACGCGCTAAAGAGCGTGTAAAGGAAATAAAAGATTTCTATTCACATCTATTCACTTATATCTGTGTAATTTCATTTTTGGGATTTATCAATTTGAAATATTCACCTGACCATTTGTGGTTTTATTGGCCAATGTTAGGTTGGGGAATAGGTTTGTTGTTTCACGGATTAAAAGCTTTTGATTTTACTTTTATGAGTAAAAATTGGGAAGAAAAGAAAATACGTGAGTATATGGAAGATGAAAAGAAAAATCAAAACAAATTCGAATAAACATGAGTATTCAAGATAGAATTGACCGTCGTGAAGCGCGCCGAATGGAACGCAGAAATATGAAACACTTTGTTCCTGCAAATGAGGAAGAAGCTAAATATTTTGAAGCCTATAAAAGAGTAAAAAAAGTAAAAGGTTTTTATACCCATGCTATAGTATATGTGGTTATAAATTTAATGATCGTAATTTTAAACATTCAAGAGTTGGATCCTGGAGAATCTTACTTTCAAATGCATAACTTTTTTACAGCTTTTTTCTGGGGATTGGGATTATTAGCCCATGGTTTATCAGTATTTTTACCTAACATGATTTTAGGAACTAACTGGGAAGAAAGAAAAATTCAGGAGTTGATGGAGAAGGAGAGAAGTAATCAAAACAAATGGAAATAGCTTCGAGAATCTCAGCTACCAATGAAATAAATTTAAAATTGCTTGACGCTCTCGAAAGGAACAAAAATTAAAAGAAATGAACATTATCATCATAGAAGACGAAAAGCCAGCGGCACGTTTATTACAAAGAAAGGTTGAAAAATTAGGATTGCAAGTTAATGAAATGCTACACTCGGTTGAAGAAGCGGTACATTGGTTTCAAAATAATACCCATCCCGATTTGATTTTTCTGGATATTCAGCTTTCCGATGGTTTGTCGTTTGAAATTTTTGAAACTATAGATATAAAAAGTGCAGTAATTTTTACCACGGCCTATGATGAGTACGCTTTGCGTGCTTTTAAATTAAATAGTATTGATTATTTGTTAAAACCGATTGATGAAGATGATTTAGAAGTTGCAATCAACAAATTTAAACAACGTAACCAGCCACAAAACTTATCATTAGATTTTGAGATGATAAAACGTATGCTTGTAAATCCTGCTGAAAAGGAATTCAAAAAGCGATTTACGGTCAAAATTGGCCAACAATTAAAATTGATAGATATTCAGGAGGTAGAGTGCTTTTTTAGTCAAGATAAAGGAACATATCTACACACTCTAGATAATCGAGATTATTTGCTTGATGGAACTTTAGAACAATTGGAAACAGAACTCAATCCTGAAGATTTCTATCGTGTTTCTCGTAAATTTATTGTGCCAATGAAAGCAATCAAAGAAATACAAATGCACAGTAACTCTCGCCTAAAGCTTATTTTACCAACCTATAAAGACGATGAGGTTATTGTAGCACGTGAAAGAGTTGGTGATTTTAAAGAATGGATTGGTTAGTTTTCTTAGTTTCCAAAATCATATAAAATTGAATCCCGAAAAGTATTGAAGCTAACACAAGGTGAATTGTTTGACTTCCAAAAGGGAAATGAGCATAATACATTATCATTCCTGAAAGTGTTTCAATTAAAAGAATTATTAATACCCAATTGATTTTGCTGAAACCTAAATTTAATTTTTTATTTCTCAAGTATAAAAAGGCATTCGCTAACAAAACTACTATAGAAAAACTTCTATGGAAATAAAAACTTATTTCAGGATTACTTAGCCAAAGAGATTGATTTTCAATTCCTGATTTAACTTGTTCATCTACAAATTGTCTTACTTGAGTTCCTAAAACAACCTGAACCAATGTCATAAATAACGCCAACCACAATACATTTCTAAACATTGAATTAAAGACTGTATTGCTTGTTCTAGGATTAGCCAAATGAATTATATAGAGTATGACTGCTACAATAATCAAAGCCATTACCATGTGAATGGTTATTTTTAATGGATTTAATACGCTATAAACTACAGTTGCACCAAGCCAACCCTGGAATCCCATTAAGAATACCACTAACCATGACAATAAAGTAATTTTTTTACTTTTTTTCCATAACCAAAAAGAAGCAATTGCCATCATAAAGCAGGCTAATCCTGCTAGAGCACCTACTAATCTATTAATATATTCGACCCAAGTGTGTGTAGGGTTAAAAATGGCATAATCATGTTTTGTATACGGTTCCCATTGTGAAGCTTCAAATGTTTTTCCAGTTAAGCAATCGGCTTTGGCTACCAATAATTTTTCATCTTTAATAATAACCATACCTTTCTTGAAAACTCGGTTTTCAGCCCAGGTTAGTTCCTTGATGTCTGTTGGAGGAATATAATACCCAAAACATTTAGGCCAGTCAGGACATCCCATTCCTGAACCTGTCATGCGAACAAGCGCTCCAGCAATAATTACTAAATAAACTAAAACTAAGGCTGTTTTGGCAATTCTATTGAAGTTCATTTCTTTTAAGTTTAAAGTTGCAGAGTTACAAAGTTTTGGCTATTAAATAAATGATAAATGTTAGGTTTTAAAATTATTTGATTGGCTACAATCCCATCTTTTCTGCCTTTTTCATTACAAAATCATAAGCCGCTTGGTATTCGTTTGGAATTTCTCCTTCTAAAATAGCTTCCTTAACCGCTTCTTTTAAAACACCAATTTCACGTGATGGTTTTAAAGCAAAAATTTCCATTATTTCCTCTCCCGAAATAGGAGGTTGAAACTCACGAACACGATCTCGTTCTTCTACTTCAACAATTTTTTCTCTAACAATTTTAAAGTTGTTATGATATTTTTGTAATTTCTTAGGATTTTTAGTAGTAATATCAGCCTCGCACAAAGTCATCAAATTCTCTACATCTTCTCCAGCATCAAAAACTAATCTACGTACAGCGCTGTCAGTAACTATATCTTGTGATAAAACTATTGGTCTAGAACTCATCATAACCATCTTTTGCACAAATTTCATTTTTTGGTTTAATGGCATGTGCAACCGTTCAAATATTTTTTTGACCATTTTACCACCCAAAAACTCATGACCATGAAACGTCCAACCTTGTTTTTTGTGGAATTTTTTTGTTGGAGCCTTGCCAATATCATGCAATAATGCCGACCAACGTAACCACAAATCATCAGTATTAGGACAAATATTATCGACAACTTCAAGAGTATGATAAAAGTTGTTTTTATGGGTATGACCTTCTACTTCTTCGACATTATTCAAGGCGGTTAGTTCCGGTAAAATAATATCTAATAAACCTGTTTGATGTAATAATAAAAATCCAATTGAAGGTTTTGTTGAAAGTAATATTTTATTGAGTTCATCAACTATTCTTTCTCCAGATATAATTTTGATACGTTCTTTATTTCGAGTAATTGCTTCTAGAGATTCACTTTCGATTTCAAAATTAAGTTGTGTTGCAAAACGAATAGCACGCATCATACGCAATGGATCATCACTGAATGTAGTGCCCGGTTCTAAAGGTGTACGGATGATCTTCAGCTTGAGATCTTCAACTCCATTGAACGGATCGACCAATGCACCAAAATCATCTTTATTTAAACTGATGGCAAGTGCATTGATGGTAAAGTCTCTTCGTTTCTGATCATCTTCTAATGTCCCTGGTTCTACTTCCGGTTTACGAGAATGCGAAGCATAACTTTCTTTGCGTGCACCAACAAATTCGATTT
>CAMLKV010000226.1 GCA_946480635.1 uncultured Flavobacterium sp. | reverse complement strand
CTTTTCTTCTTTATCAGCTTTCATAGCAAAAACCGAGTATAAATTTTGATCAACGAACCAATCGGTACATTTACCAAATTTGGCATCAAACGAAACTATTTTTTTATTCCTAATGCTATTGGCAAGCCAAGTATTTGACTTTTTAAAATATAACAAACTCTCTGGGTGCAAATCTTTTTCGGATAACTCTACAAATTTTTCAGAATTCGCAACAGTTTCATTCAGATTTTTCTTTAATCCCACCAACCCACCATAATCCTTTCTGTTTAGAATAGATAATAAATCAGCTTCGTTTTCAAACGGAACAGCAGCATTAGCTAGTAAACATTTTTTTAATTGCGTTATTGCTTCGTCAGGCTTGTTATTAAGTGCAAAAGCACAAGCTAAATTGTATGAATACGTAGGATGTGATGGTCTTAAACTATCTAACTGCTTAGTTAGTTTTAAAAAAGTAGTATAATCTTTATCTGAATATGCTTTTATACTAGCTTGATAAATTTCTTTTTGGGATTGAGCTAATAGTCCAACAGAAAACAGTAGAAAGTATAAATATTTCATCCCTAAAAATTAAATCGGGATAAAAGTACTCAATTCCTTTTACCCCAATTATCATATTAATATTTCTTTAAGAGTTTATTAATGTGCTCCCTCTGCTTCAATACTATCTACATCAATATTTTGTTTTTTCAGAATTCCTTTAACCAATACAGCAAATAGAGTTAGGTATGCAAAACATACAACGGCTACGATATAAGATTGATGGATACCAATGATATCTGAAATTTTCCCTTGAATTGGAGGAATAATTCCACCTCCTAAAATCATCATAATTAAAAATGCAGATCCTTGAGAAGTATATTTACCTAAACCAATAATTGATAAACTGAAAATTGCAGGCCACATAATACTACATGCCAAACCTCCAGCTAAGAAAGCATAAATGGCAACCGTTCCTGTTGAAAACAATCCTATCAACATAGCTGATAAACCAAATAATCCAAAAATCATTAAGGTACGAGCTGGTTTGTCTTTAGATAAGAATGTTGCCACAACTTGTAACAATACACATACTACATAGTAGTATAATGGTTTCATATCTTTCCCTGACAAAATATTTACACCTAAAATAACTCCAAAAGCAATTAAAGGAACAATGATTAAAGCCAAACTTTTTTGTGATCCTTTTAAGTTGAAAACACTAATAGCTCCAGCCCAACGACCAATCATTAAGCTTCCCCAATACATAGAAATGTATGGCGCAATATCAGACGATTGAAGACTGCCAAATTCGGGTCTTTTTAAAAGTTCTCCTAAATTACTTCCAATTGCAACTTCAACACCAACATAAACAAAAATTGCTAGCATCCCTAAAACCAACTGTGGATATTGCATAGCTCCCCAACCTTCTGCTTTTTTCTTTGCAGAAGAATATGAAAATAAAATTCCTCCAAGAACAACTGCCAATGCTCCAAAAAGCCAGTTCATTCTATATTTATTTAAATCTAATAATTGGTCTGGTGTATATGCTGTTGTGTCTAATTGATAAGTTTTAAAAATAGTATTGTCATTATCACTAAAGTTGTTAAAGCTTTGTTTGCTTTTTCCATTGGCTCATCGGAAATTCCAGATGGAACTTTTTTAGAAAAATAGAACATTGCAGCCGAACCTATAAATAACAACCCTACACAAACATATAAAAATATTACTTTCCCTAGTTCTAGATGCTTAATTTGTTCATCGGATACAGAAGCTGTGGTTCCAAATAAAGCTAAAGCTACAATTATAGGACCAATAGTAGTTCCAAAAGAATTGATTCCTCCTCCTAAATTTACACGGCTAGTACCAGTTTTTGGATCTCCTAATAAAATTGCAAAAGGATTGGCTGCAGTTTGTTGTAATGAAAAACCTAATGCTACTATGAATAAACCAACAAGCATGCCTGCATAAACACTAGCTTCTACTGCAACGATCATTGCTCCAGCTCCTAATGCCGAAAACAATAATCCATAAACAATACTCCTTTTATGTCCCCATGTTCCTACTACATCTTTCCCTCTTGAATTACCCATAGCAAAAAGCAAAAGCGCTCCTACATAATAGGCAGTATAAAAAGCGAAATCAATTAACTGTGATTGAAATTGATCTAATGAAAAGAAGTTCTTACAAAACGGAATAAAAATACTATTTCCAGCTGCAATAAAACCCCAGAAAAAGAATACCGTTACTAGAGTGTATAGAGCAGGGTAATTGGTTTTGGTTGATTCTAAACTCATAAATTTAGTTTTGGTTGATAAATTTGTTTTTTGTTTTGCTAAAAATACTTTTTTAAAATTTCAAAAAACAATAAATCAAAATAAGTTATTAACGAAAACGTTATAGTAAAAGATTATATCATAGAATAAAAGTTATTTTTAAAATACTTAAGATTATTGACAACAAATAGTATTTTTGTTTAAAATTTTGGATCATGAAATATTTCTGGACACTTTTATTTAGTTTGATAATTATAACTTCATGCGATGATGGAGACATCATTGAGGATACATTTAATTTTGAAAGTGCGACAGTTCAAAAATGCTCAAATTCAAATGTTTTATACAAGATAAATGATAAAGAGGCTTTAATTTTTAACGCAACTGAAACTTATACAATTGGTTCAGGAAACTCGATTAAATATAGAAAATTTACAAGTACAACATCCGTATCAAATGTATGTGATACACCTACTTTACAAATTACTGATGAATGGAATGCTATTGGCGGAACAATAGAAATTGTAAGCACCGAAATTCTTAACGGGACAACCATTGTTGCATACAATCACAACATTACATTCAAAAATGTAACATTTCAGGCTTCTGACAAACAGGTTGTTTATGATTCTTACTTTTATGGAAGCTACAGAACTGATGTAATTGATTTAGATTTTGATTATACTTCTCCGGCTGAAGTCTTAAACTGTACTACTAATAACTTAATATTTAAGTACAATAACAACAATGTCCTTTTATTCGATTTAGATAAAGCTACTTTATTTCAAAATTCTGTAACAACACCCGGAAATCCAAGAACAGCTTTAATAAATACAACTACTAATAAAGTAATTTACAGAGTTTATAATGGTGGATTGAATGGAAACTTTTTTTGTAGTGCTATTACCCCTTCAACACCTACTCTAACAGAAGAATGGATTGCTGATAGTGGTGTTGATAACGTAAGTGGTATTATCAAAGTTGTTACCGAAACAACTTCAGTACCAAATGAATTTAAACATACCATTTATTTGTATAAAACAACTTTCAGAAAAGGTTTTCAATATTATAGTCCAAATCCTGATGGAGATTATGAATTTGGAGTGTATTACACAACTCTATAGGTTTTTCTTTTGGATAAAATAAACTTCTGTTGCTCCTAAACCATATTTTTGGTAATTAGCATCTTGGAAGCTTAAATTTTCATATCTCCCTAACATAAAATCGAGTTCGGCTTTGAGAACACCTTCTCCTACTCCGTGTATGAAAACAATTTTAGGAATTCTGTTTCTAATAGCAAATTCCAATTGTCTCTTAGCTGTGTCCATTTGAAGCGTTAGAATATCATAATTATTCATTCCTTTTTTATTTGGAACTAACTTTTCAATATGAAGGTCAATTTCTAGTACAAATTCGTCCTTCTTGGATTTCTTTTCTTTTACAAAACTTCTTGGAGCAGGAATTTCCTTTTCTTTTTTTACTGAAGAGAAATTCGTATTCGCAAAATTATTCATCAAATCACCAGAGGATTCTATCAGAATCAATTCTTTTTCATTAAATGTTAATTCAAAACCTTCATCAGTATCAATAGTTACTTGATTGGAAATAACTTTTGTTACAACCCCGTTAATATTATCATCTAATACCGAAACTTTATCTCCTTTTGCAAACATTATTTTTCGTCTTGTTCTTGATTTTTACTTGGCACTTTTCTACTTAAACGCATCATACCATAAAAAAGTAATACAAATCCCATAACCTGGACCCATAAATTTGGTTGTTCAGAATTTTGTTGCCAAAATAATACACCTACCACTACTACCATTAAAATCAATATGATGACCTTTTTCATACAATTTCTTTTTCCAAAAATAATAACTTTCAACATTTTATATTTTTAAATCAACATAATATTTTGTAAAATTGATTAAAATTAAAAATGATGACAGCCGAAGACTACATGATTCCTTGCATGAATAAATCTTTATTTGGTGTTGAATGTTTGGGTTGCGGCACACAAAGATCATTGTTCTTGTTATTTAAAGGAGAGTTTATAGAAGCATTTTATATGTTTCCTGCAATCTACACTACCATCTTATTTTTTTTAATCTTAGGAATAAATTTAATTGACAAATCAAGAAATTATCATAAAATAATTATTTCACTTGCAATACTTAACGCTGTGATAATGGTTATTTCATATTTTTATAAACAAACCAATTTTTAAACAAACCAAACTATGGAAAAACAAAAATTACCCAATGGAACTACCGTTTTAGTTTTAGGAATTTTATCAATTGTAACTTGCTGTTGTTACGGAATTATTAGTATTATTTTAGGGGGTGTAGGTCTATACCTATCTGGAAAAGATTTAGCTTTATATAAAGAAAATCCTGAACAATATTCAAATTATAACAATGTTAATACTGGTAGAATTT
>CAMLKV010000225.1 GCA_946480635.1 uncultured Flavobacterium sp. | reverse complement strand
ACGCAACCAGGGCGGGGGTAATAACCAATTCAATTTGCAAAGTATAGAAGTTGTAAAAGGACCAGTATCTTCACTTTATGGACCAGAAGCAGTAGGTGGCGCAGTTAATCTAATTTCTTTAGAACCTTCACTTCAACCACAACTAAAAGTTGGAATTCAGGCAGATCAATGGGGTTATAGAAGATTTCAGGCAGCAGGTGGAACCACTATTGGTAAAGTTGGTTTCCATATTGCTGGATTATCAAGTTCTCAACGTGATTCTTGGATGGCTTTTTCTGACTATAATAAGGATAATTTTAATGCAAGAATTGATTACAACATTTCCAATAAAATAAAGCTTTATGGAACATTTTTTTATGGTGAATATAATTCAGATATGAGTGGTTCTGTAAATGAAGTCGATTTTTATAATCGAACGTATAAAAGCACTACTGATTTTACCTACCGTAAATCGAATGCTTTGCGAAGCAAGATTTCTTTTGATGGAAAATGGAATGATAAATCAAACACATCTTTTACAGTTTTTACCAGAAATAATAAATTAGGACAAAATCCTTCGTACGGTATTCGTTGGACACAGGGGCAAACTACTGCCAAAGGAGAAATCAATTCTAATAATTTTAAGAGTTATGGTTTATTAGCTCAACACAATCAACACTTTACTTTTTTAAGTACTGCTTTAGTTGTTGGAGGACTATTTGATTATTCTCCTGTTAATTATAATGCGTATCAAATAGATTTAAAAGCTAATTTAAATTCAGGAGGTCAAACGGTGAATAATTACCAAATTTTAGCTGTTCGTCCAGATATTAAACTTTCAGATTATGAGGCAGATATTTACAACAAAGCGGCCTTTACTCAATTAAGTTTTAAGCCTTTGCAAAACGTAATTATAACTCTTGGAGGTCGGTATGATAATATGAGTTTAGATTATATAAATAATATAGATAAATCAAAAGGTGATAAAGTTTATGACCAATTTACTTTTAAAGCTGGAGCCAATTATAATCCATTCACTTTTGCTGGGTTTTATGGAAACTATTCACAAGGGTTTGCACCACCTGCACTTACATCTATTTTTAGAGCAAAACCAGGAACAGGAGGAACAAATCCCAAGCCTGCTGAATTCTACTATAATTTAGAATCTGCAAAATTTAATAATTACGAAGTAGGTGGTTGGTTAAGTCTACTTGATAAAAAACTACAGTTAGATTACTCTATGTATTACATGGAAGGCAAAAACGAATTGTTGAATATTCGTCAACCAGACAATTCTACAGATTACCAATCGGCTGGAAAAACATTGCATAAAGGAATTGAGTTTTCACTTAATTATGCAGTGTGTTCTCAATTAAAATTTAGAATAGGAGGAACGACTGCGCAACATATTTTTGTTGATTTTAAAGTGTCTGATAAACCATCAGATCCAGTTAAAAATTTGAATGGTTTTGAGATGTCTTCTGCTCCAAAATGGTCTGGAAATTCTGAAGTAAGTTATTATCCTAAATGGTTGCCAAATTTTAGAGCTTCTTTAGAATGGCAAATGGTTTCAAGTTGGTATCAAGATCAAATAAATACAGTAAAATATCAAGGGTACAACGTCTTTAATTCACGAATTGGTTATCAGTGGAAAGGATTTGAACTTTTTATAAATACTATGAATATTACCGATAAATTGTATGCTTATAATGTTACTAAAGGTAATACAGCTTCATCACCAGCAACATATACAGCTGCAGCTCCTCGTACTTTTGTTTTTGGTTTACAATATTCTCTTTCTCTTAATAAAAAGTAATCATGGAAAATTCTGCTAAAAAGAAACCGTTTGGTAAGAGATTAAAGAAAAAATTAAAGCAGAGTATTTATCGTTGGCATAAAACTTTGGCTTTAATTACTATAGTTCCGATGATATTTTGGTGTTTGTCAGGAATAATGCATCCTTTTATGGCTCACTTCTTTAAACCTCAAATTGTAAATGAAGTTTTGGAAAGTCCAATAATAAATGCTCAAAAAATCAAGGTTAGTTTAAACGAAGTACTTCATCAAAACAAATTAGAAGAAATTAAGAATTTTAGGTTTGTTTCTTTTAATGATAATCAGTTTTATCAAATCAAAACAAAAAAGGATAGTATTTTGTATTTTAATACGTTTGATGGTAAAAAACTTAATAATGGAGATTATTTGTATGCAAATTGGTTATCGCGATATTTTTTAGACAATCAGGAAAATTCAATTTCTAATCATGTATTGATAACCGAATTCAATTCGCAATATAAATATGTAAATCGATATTTACCAGTTCATAAAGTTACGTTTGATACGAATGATGCCATGGAAATTTATGTAGAAACGACTACTGATAAATTAGCAACATTCAATCCAAAATCTAGACAGTTTTTTATATGGTTCTTCGATACTTTCCACAATTGGTCTTTTATTGATGCAATTAGCAATAACGCATTCCGAATTGGTTTGATGATATTTTTGCTTACAATAATTAGTCTTTCAGCAGTTACAGGACTTATTATCTATGGTCTGTTCTGGAAACAATTTAAAAAATCAAAAGTTACTGATAGTCAATCAAAATGGAGAAAATATCACAGGCAAACTGGATTGATTTTGGCTTTTTTTACAGTGAATTTTGCTTTTAGTGGCGGATATCATGCAACTAAAAAGTTGAATTCAATAGCTTTTGAAAAAATGGTTTATGAGCCAGTTTTTAAATCCTCAGATTTGAACCAAGAATTGATTGATGAGCTTGCA
Organism: uncultured Flavobacterium sp.; assembly: GCA_946480635.1. The sequence continues at coordinate 1,930 of CAMLKV010000225.1, read as the reverse complement.
AGTAAGAAAGATTTTAAAAATATAAGTCTGATTCAATTTAAAGATTCAATTTATTATAGATGTCAATCTGAGCATGAGGAAAAAAACGGAGTTTTTTATGTAAACTCCAAGACAAGAAAAATAGATCCTACTATCGATTTTAAATACGCTCAATTTTTAGCAGAATATTTTAAAGAGAAAGTTGCCAAAAAAGGAAAGAGTTGTTGCGAAATGGATTCAGGAGAAGAATCAAAATCTTGCAAAAAAGAGCCAGTTATAGCAACTACATTGGTAACCGATTTTAAAAACAGGGATTATGGATTTGTCAATAAACGTCTTCCAGTTGTTAAAGTTGCTTTTGAATCAGAAGATAATAAAGTATTGTTTATTGAAACGACAACCTCACGTCTTGCGGCTTTTGTAACTGATGCTGATAGGAGAGAAGGTTACTCGTTTGCAATTTTGCACAAGTTTTTATTCATGGACTGGGCAGGTAAAGATATTCGCGATCTTACTATGGTTTTAGCTGCTTTGAGTATTTTATTTGTTGGAATTTTCGGTCTGATTCTGCTTTTAAGACGTAGATAATTTTACTGTAATTGAAATTATTAAAAAAGCCTCTCAAAGAGGCTTTTTTATTTTTTAAAGGTAATTAATCTATTTTTTATATCTACCGATGAAAATTCATATTTCTTTGCAATCCAATGCATGGTTTCTTTTTGGTATAAAAAAACATGAGTATGATCTTTTATATAGTACCATGAAGCAAAATCAATTTCAGGAGAATATAGATGAGTCATAATATATAATTTACCACTTTCTTTTAGTAGATTTTTTAATAATGCGAATTCTTTATCTGGATGATGAAAATGTTCGACTACTTCACAAGAAGCAATGTAATCGTATTTTTTTTCAAGTAATTCTTTGTGATTATGAAAGAATGGATCGTATTGTTTAATGTTGTAATTATTGTCACCTAATACCTTTGAAATCGCAGAGCCCGTTCCAGCACCGAAATCAAGTCCGTCATGAGATGTTTTAAAATCATTTAGAATGGAATTTGTAATAGGGGAAACAAAATTTTGATAACCTTTATCTTCTACATCATTGTTATGAAATTCGTAATGTTTCTTTTCATCTTCAGAATTCATATAGTTTTCTTTGGATAAAAAAATGCCACAACATTTTGGGCATTTATAATATATACGAGTCTTTACTTCTTCAAAAAAAGAGCTCTCGGTTTGGCAGAGTGGGCAAGTGTTGTTCAATTTTTAAATATTGAAAAATTAAAGGCCTAATTCTTTCTTGATGTTCTCATTAAAAATTAAAGAGAAGATTTTACCACTTTTATCATCATTCAAAAATCGCCATTCATTATTTGTGGTGTTGTCTGCAACAGCAACCATTGTTGAAATTAATTTAATATTTATTGAATTTGTTTTTTTATCAAAAGTGATGTCATCAGTTTTCATTGATTCTTTAAACAGACTTATATACATTTCAGGAGTTTCAATTTTTTCTGTAAAAGTCATTGTCATGGCATTATTGTGTTTAATTACACAAAAAGTTTTGTTTTCTATTTTTTTGATTTCACCATATTGAAAATTAGGGTCAACAGTTATCATTTTAATTTTGAAGTCAGGATTTCCGCCAAAGCTATTTTTTAGAACTTCTAGCATTGTTTCTCTTGGAGCTATAGAAAAAAGTTTTGGATAAGATAGATCTAAAATACAATTGAAGTCTTGTTTAGCAGTGCAATCATACACTTTATTTGCATTTATTTTTAATGCATCAATGTTCTGAGCATGATTATAAAAACTAATCAACAAAACCAAGAGAGTTACGATTTTTTTCATTTTTAAGTTTTTTCAAATATAAAAAATCCCCAACTGTAAATTGTAGTTAGGGACTTTATTTAAAAGAGTTTTATAATATTATTCTTGAACGATAA
>CAMLKV010000224.1 GCA_946480635.1 uncultured Flavobacterium sp. | reverse complement strand
ATCTGCGTTAATTTCTGAAGCAGATAGCAAACTTTCCCATAATCGTTTTGGAAAATCAAAAGGACAAAACCTTGAAACTAATTTCTTAGAGTTTTCCTCTTTTATTTCTTTTAAATCTTCCAGAACAGTATCAAAATCTGAATCGTTTAACCAATTTACTTGAAGTGTAAACTGATAGTTCTTATCAAACAATTCCCTCGCTCCCCACGCCGAAAGACGTAAAATCCCGGGACCACTCATACCCCAATGCGTAATAAGCAAAGGTCCTGATGCTTTTAATTTTGAATCTTTTACTCTCACTGATGCAAAAGCTGAAACTCCCATGAGATCCTTAATTCGATTATCTTTTATATTGAAAGTAAATAATGAAGGTACTGGAGAAACAATACTGTGTCCTAACTTTTGCATCAAGTCCCACATTTTAGGATTACTTCCAGTGGTCATAATAAGTTTTGCACATTTGAATGATTGTTGGTTAGTATCAACTTTCCAATAATCTTCTGATTGAAAAATATCCTGAACACTTTGTCCTGTTAAAACATCTATTTTGAGTTTTTTTACAGCATATAAAAAACAATCAATAATACTTTGTGAAGAATCGGTTACTGGAAACATTCGTCCGTCTTCTTCAATTTTGAGTTCGACACCATGTCTCTCAAACCATTCGATGGTATCTCCTGAACAAAACTGATGAAAAGGTCCACGGAGCTCTTTTTCACCACGTGGATAAAATTTAACTAAATCATTAGGAATAAAACAAGCATGTGTTACGTTGCAACGACCACCACCTGACACTCGAACTTTAGAAAGTACTTCTTTCCCACGTTCAAGAATGGCAATTTTTAATTTGGAATTTTTTTCTGCAATATTGATTGCTGTAAAGAAACCCGCAGCTCCCCCTCCAACAACTAACACATCATAATTTGAAATCATAGTTTATCTGGAAAATCAGAAATAATGGCATCGACGCCAAGATTTTTGACAAAGGTAATATCTTCAGGCGAATTTACTGTCCATGTATGAATTTGAAATTTATTTTGATGTGCTTTTTCAATAAATTCTGTAGTAAGCAATCCATGATAAGGATTAATACTAAACGCTTTTATTTCTTTAGCAAAATCAAAGGCAGTTTCCAAATTATCTTCTGTTAAAACACCAATTCTAATCATGGGTTCTAAAGCGCTGACCACTTTTAATATTTCCCAATCAAAACTTGAAACCACAATATTTTTATACAGCAAATCACTATTCAGTGTGAAGTTTTCTATCAAAAGAACTGTAGGATGCGCTGCCTTTTTATCTTTAATCTCGATATTAATGAGTTTGTTTCTTGGTAACCAATGAAGGACTTTATTCAATGTAGGAACGTCTCCCAAACGCCATAGCTCGTCTGAGGTGAAGTGACGAACGACACCTGATGCATTTGCTATAGTTCTATCAACAGTCTTGTCGTGGATAACCACAACTTCTCCATCTTCAGACAATTGAACATCCAGCTCGATGCCATCGGCTCCGAGCAAGAAAGCTTCTTTAAATGCATCTAAAGTATTTTCGGCGACGTAGCCCTTGGCGCCTCTATGACCTATTTTCAGCATACTTAAATTTACAAAAAAAGCACAAACCTCAAAAGATTTGTGCTTTTTTATCGATATGAATGTAATTTAATTCGTTAAAATTAAATATTGCCAAGGTTTTAATTCGAGATTTTGATCTTTAACCAAAACCATTTCCTGATTATTCATATAATCTTTAAAAGTTCCTTCAACTTGAACTTTTGCATTTTGATTGTCTTTTGAAAGATTGGCTACAAAAACTACCTTTTTACCATTACTCTCGCGTTCAAATGCTAAAATTTTATCATCAGCAGACGTTTTTAATCTGGCATACGTCGCAGGAGTTTTTCCTCCTTTTAAAGCTGGATTTTCGACTTTTAACTTCCCAAGTTTTTCATAAACAGACATCATTTTCCCTACTGAATGTGGAATAGTGTCTTTTTCAAAAAATCGTAATCTTTTATTTAAGTCATATTCCTGACCGTTGTAAATTAATGGCATACCAGGCATCACATATGTCAAAGCTGCAAAAGTCTCAACAGCGTCTCCCATACGCTCATACTCGGTACCATTCCATGAATTCTCATCATGATTAGACGTGAAATTCATGTAAATATCATCAGGCTGAAGATTTTTTCTTGTCTTTTCTATATAAGCATCAAAATCTTTAACTGTTTTTTTACCTTGAGCGATTCCGTTCAAAATATGATGCCCTTCCCATGCGTATTGCATATCGAAGGCTTTCTTCATCAACTCAGGTTTCTCAGCTTCTGCCAGCATGAAAACGGGTTTTATCTTATTCAATTCAGCGGTAGCATTCTCCCAAAAATCTGTTGGTACCTCAGCGGCAACATCACAACGGAAACCGTCAATATTAAACTCTTTTACCCAATACTTCATGTCTTCAATCATTGCTTTTCTAAGGTTAGGATTTTTATAATCCAACTCGGCAACATCAGTCCAATCAAAAGGAGCAATCATTTTCCCATCCTTATCATGAGTATAAAAATCATTGTGCATAGTTACCCATGGATGATCCCAGGCTGTATGATTTGCAACCCAGTCTAAAATGACATAAATACCATTTTTATGAGCCGTTTTTACTAATTTTTGAAAATCTTCTTTAGTACCATAATTAGGATTAACACTTCTATAATCTTTTACTGAATAATGGCTTCCCAAATATTTTTGCTTTTCAATAGTATCTGTAATTTGTTCTATCGAAACATCTCCTTTTGCTTTACGATTTTTATATCCAATTTCATGAATTGGCATTAGCCAAAGTACTTTCACTCCAAGTTTTTTTAACTTTGGAATATCCTGAGTAAATGCATTAAAAGTTCCTTCCGGCGAGTATTGACGAATATTTGCTTCGTAAATAATTGCATTGTCTGCTAATGTAGGCGACACTGCTTCAATATCTGATTTTGCAGTTTCTGCTTTAGTTTCAACCTCTTTTTTACAACTCACTAAAGAAGTAATTATCAATGCACTGATAACTATTTTTTTCATTTCTATTTTTTTAGTTCAATTATCATTGATGACTTAGTATCTAATGATAATTCGTTTTTAAGTTCAACATTCTTTTCCGAAAGCACATCGTATCCTGAGATAAATCCTTTTAAATTCTCTTCAAATCGAGATAAATTGATTTTCTGACTCTCGGCAGCATTATTAATCACAACCATTACCGATTCGCTATCGCTATGGCGAAAATACACATAAACATTGTTTTCTGGAATATAATGAGTGAGTTTTCCTGAATGTATTACCGATTTTGATTTTCTCCAATTAAATAATTTCTTTGAAAAATCGAAATATTGTTTTTGTATTTCGGTTCTTCCAGAAGCTGTGAAAGCATTATTTGAATCGCCTGACCATCCACCAGGAAAATCTTGACGGATGTCAGCATCTCCTTTTCCTTTATCACCAGCCATTCCAATTTCTGAACCATAATACAATTGCGGAATACCCCTCATTGTTGCCATAATTGTCATTCCCAATTGATACTTTTTAAAATCATTTTTATAAATCTGGTTAAAACGACCTGTATCATGATTCTCTAAGAAAATCAACAAATTATTTGGATCAGCATACAAGAAATCATTCACAAAATTTTCATAGAATTTGATCGTTCCATTACTCCAGTCAGCTCTATCTTCATTAAAAACATTCCCAAAAACATCATGTAACGTAAAATCCATTACACTTGGCAAGTACGAATTATAACTTTGAATTTTTGAAATCGGGCTATCCTTTTGCCAATACGAAATTTGTGCTTGGTCGTGCATCCAAACTTCACCTACAATATTAAAATAAGGATATTCATCTGTAATCGCTTTTGTCCATTTGGCGATGCCTTCTTTATCATTATACGAATACGTATCGACGCGGAAACCATCCAAATCAGCATATTCTATCCACCAAATCGCATTTTGAATTAAATAATTCAACACTAAAGGATTTGATTGGTTTAAGTCGGGCATACTTGGCACAAACCATCCATCCATACAATATTTTGCATCACGTTTTGAGCCATTAATATCATATTGTGTTGTCATGCGGTAATTGCTTTGTGCATAACCCGGAAACTGATGGAACCAATCATAAGTCGGCATGTCTTTGAACATCCAATGTTCAGCTCCCCAATGATTGGTCACATAGTCCATAACTAACTTCAAATCTCTCTTATGCATCTCGGCAGCCAACTGTTTGTATTCTTCATTGGTTCCGTAACGCGCATCTATTTTGTACACATCCGATTGACCATAAGTGTGATACGAATAGCCTTTATCGTTGTCTTCGCACAAAGGTGTACTCCAAATGGTTGTAGCACCTAATTCTTTGATATAATCTAAATGATTAATGATTCCCTGAATATCACCACCATGTCTTCCTCCTGGTAAACTTCTGTTGACTTTTTCCTGTAATTCAGTTGAAGAATCGTTATTAGGATTTCCGTTTGCAAATCGGTCGGGCATTAACAAATACATCACATCCGATGCGTTGTAGCTTTTACGTAAAGCCGAATTTTCTCTTCTAACTTTGATTTCGTAATTTTTTTTGAATGATTTTTTACCATTGGCAAACGTAAATTGTAATTGCTGTGCTTTTACATTTTTAGTATCAATGGTCACAAAAAGGT
>CAMLKV010000223.1 GCA_946480635.1 uncultured Flavobacterium sp. | reverse complement strand
ACATCTGTAAGCCTTAACCCCTTACAGATGTTGTTATTTTTTACGTCTTTATCAAAATCTTTTCATAGATTTGTAAAAACATTGATTGTATTACAATCATAAAAATATTTATGTAATACCCATTGTTTCTTTTAGTTAATTAAAAGTACTGTGGGTTTTTTTATATCAAACAAAAACAGCTAAACATGCAATTAAAGCGAGTAGTAGTAACAGGATTAGGAGCCTTAACGCCAATAGGAAATAACCTTCAGGAATATTGGAACGCATTAATAAGCGGAAAAAGTGGTGCCGCTCCTATCACATATTATGACACTGAAAAACACAAAACTAAATTCGCTTGTGAGGTAAAAAACTTCAACGTAGAGGATTATATAGACAAGAAAGAAGCTAGAAGAATGGACAAGTTTGCACAATATGCTATTGTCGCAAGTGATGAAGCCATCAAAGATTCTGGTTTAGAACTTGAAAAAATCAACAAATATAGAGTTGGTGTAATTTGGGGAGCAGGTATTGGAGGTTTGGAAACTTTCCAAGAGGAAGTTTTAGCTTATGCTAAAGGTGACGGAACTCCACGTTTCAATCCTTTCTTTATCCCTAAAATGATTGCTGACATTGCTCCAGGACACATTTCAATGAGAAATGGGTTTATGGGACCTAACTATACAACAGTTTCTGCATGTGCTTCTTCAGCAAATGCTTTAGTTGATGCTTTTAACTACATCCGTTTAGGAATGTGTGATGTGATTGTATCAGGTGGTTCAGAAGCTGCTGTAACAATTGCTGGTATGGGAGGATTCAATTCAATGCAAGCTCTATCTACAAGAAATGAAAGTCCAGAAACAGCGTCGAGGCCTTTTGATGCTACTCGTGATGGGTTTGTTCTTGGAGAAGGAGCAGGAGCATTAGTTTTAGAAGAATACGAGCACGCTAAAGCGCGTGGCGCAAAAATCTATTGTGAAGTAGGTGGCTGTGGAATGTCTTCAGATGCTTATCACTTAACAGCTCCACATCCAGAAGGAATTGGTGTTATTGCTGTGATGAAAAACTGTTTACAAGATGCAGGATTAAACCCTGAAGATATTGATCACATCAATACACACGGCACTTCTACACCTCTTGGAGATGTTGCTGAATTAAAAGCAATTAGTGCAGTTTTTGGCGAACATGCTAAAAATATTAATATCAATTCAACAAAATCAATGACTGGTCACTTGTTAGGTGCTGCTGGTGCCATAGAAGCAATTGCATCTATATTAGCAATTAAAAACAGTATTATTCCTCCAACGATTAACCATAGTGTTGTTGATGAAAATATTGACCCATCGTTAAACTTAACACTAAACAAAGCTCAAAACAGAGAAATCAAAGTTGCTATGAGTAATACTTTTGGTTTTGGTGGACATAACGCTTGTGTTTTATTCAAAAAAGCTGAGTAGTTCTTTACATGAGAATTATCAAAAACATATTTCAAAGTTCCCGTTCTCATTCTGCTGAGGACGGGATTTTTTTTGATAAACTCACAAAAATATTAGGCTTTAAACCCAATAATTTAGAGCACTACCGCAAGGCATTCACTCATCGCTCCATGAATAAAACAGATGAAAATGGTCATCAAATAAATTACGAACGACTAGAGTTTTTGGGAGATGCAATGCTTGGATCAGTAATTGCAGCACACTTGTTTGGCAAAGTTCCCACAGGAGACGAAGGTTATTTAACAAAAATGCGTTCAAAAATTGTTTCACGCGAACACTTAAATGAACTAGGAAAAGATTTTAATCTTATCCAATTTGTAGAAAGCAAAGTATCTGTACAGCATTTTGGCGAAAATATTCATGGTAATATTTTTGAAGCTTTTATTGGAGCTATTTATCTGGACAAAGGCTATTCTTATTGCGAAAAATTCATTCATAAAAAAATGATTAAGCCTTATGTAGACATTGACCGCTTAGAAGGAAAAGTGATTAGTTACAAAAGCTTATTAATTGAATGGTGCCAAAAAGAAAAAAAACAATTTCACTACGAAATATATGATGACAATGGTACTGGGAATTTAAAACATTTTGGAGTTAAACTTCACATTGACAATAAAATAGTTGCAAAAGCCAGGGCAACATCAAAAAAGAAGGCCGAAGAAATTGCCTCAAAAAGAGCTTATTTTGTTTTTCAATCTCAAATTGACACAAAATAATTCTACATAACAAAAAACTCAATCGTTTTCGTTAATAAATTAGCAAAAAGCTAAAGACTTAAAGCATTTTAAATACTTAATTAGTAGTATATTTACATTTTGTTTTAAGGCGTTTATGGCAATTCACAAATTACAATTAGAGGATTTTGATCAGGTCGATTATCAGTTAATTGCCATTCATACAACATTGGAAGACTACCGATTAGCTTTCAAAATAAATCAGTCGTTGTCGATTATGCTTTCAAAAAACGAAAACGAAATCCCAATCGAAATTAACAAACAAAAAACTTCTTTTTCAAGATACACTTTTGAAGATGAAATAGAAATGATGGCTTGGGATTTAATTCAAAACAAACAAGAAATCGAATTGCCTGTGCAAAATAAAAACGCTTCTTTATTTGAAGATAGTAATCTAACCACACAAGTAAATTTGGTGTCAGATTTAAAAAAAGTAGATTTTTTTTTGAAAATCGAACACGATAATCAAATTAAAACCAAAGAAATAATAACAAAAATAAAAGGAATCGATTTGGTAAGCACAGTATATGAAGTTGACCCAAATGATATCAAATCAAAAAATAATTTAATCTTTTAGAAAATGCCTACAAGTAAAAAAACTAAAATTGTGGCTACTCTTGGGCCCGCATGCAGCACAAAAGAAGTTATAAAAAAAATGATTGAAGAAGGTGTTAATGTATTTCGCATTAACTTTTCACATGCCGACTATGATGATGTTGCCGAAAGAATTAGAATTATACGTGAGATAAATCAAGAAAATAATTACAATACTGCAATTTTAGCTGACTTACAAGGTCCAAAATTACGTGTAGGTGTAATGAAAGAAGATGTTGTAGTTAAAGAAGGTGATTTAGTGACCTTCCAAACGACAGATGATGTACCAGGAACTCCTGACAATGTATACATGACATACAAATCTTTCCCACAGGACGTAAGACCTGGTGAAAAAATTTTATTAGATGACGGAAAGCTAATTTTCGAAGCCGTTTCTAGTGATAAAAAAGCTAACAAAGTAGTTTGTAAAGTAATTCAGGGAGGTCCTTTAAAATCTAAAAAAGGAGTAAATTTACCTAACACAAAAGTTTCGCTTCCGGCATTGACTAAAAAAGATATTAAAGACGCCATTTTTGCAATTGAAAATCAAGTAGATTGGATTGCTTTATCATTCGTTAGAACTCCAGAAGATTTAAAAGATTTAAGAGATTTAATTGACAAACATTCACGACATAAAATCCCAATTGTTGCTAAAATCGAAAAACCAGAAGCGGTAGAAAATATCGATAAAATTGTTGCTCATTGTGATGGTTTAATGGTTGCTCGTGGAGATCTAGGTGTAGAACTTCCTGCACATGAAGTACCATTAATTCAAAAGAAATTAATCCACAGAGCAAAGTTAGCTCGTATCCCTGTTATTGTGGCAACACAAATGATGGAAACCATGATTACAAGCTTAACACCAACTCGTGCTGAAGTAAATGACGTTGCCAACTCAGTTATGGATGGTGCAGATGCGGTGATGCTTTCAGGAGAAACCTCTGTCGGGAATTATCCTGTTCAGGTAATCGAAAAAATGACTCAAATTATTGAAGCTGTTGAAGATTCTCCGCTGGTACAAATTCCTCAAAAGCAACCACAAATTAAAACGAATCGTTTTATCACAAAGCACATTTGTTATCATGCAGCAATTTTAGCTAATGATATTGATGCAAAAGCGATTACAACATTAACAAATAGTGGATATACAGCTTTTCAGGTTTCAGCTTGGAGACCTAATGCACATATTTTAGTCTTCACTTCAAACAGACGTATTTTAACACAGTTAAATTTACTTTGGGGAGTAGATGCCTTTTATTACGACAAGTTTGTAAGTACAGATGACACTATTGATGACATCAATAAAATTGCACAAGAAAACAAGTTTGTTTCTAAAGGCGATTTACTAGTAAACCTTGCAGCCATGCCAGTTGCTAATAAAGGGATGGTAAATACTTTAAGAATATCTGAAATAGAATAAAAAATATATTTTTAAAATTCAAACCGTAGTTGTACCACTACGGTTTTTTTTATTTCAGTATTTAGGTTTGCCAAAGAAATTCCAAGCAAACGAACAGAATCTTTCATTTTCTCTTGATACAATAACTCTTTCGCATTTTCAAACAAAAGTCCTTTATCAGAAATGAAATACGGAAGGGTCTTACTTCGGGTTTGTTGTGTAAAATCGGAATATTTGATTTTAAGAGTCACTGTTTTACCAGAAATTTTATGTTTTTGCAATCTGCGAGATAATTCCTCGGCGATGCGTTCTAATTTTTCTTCCATAAAAACTTCCGAAGTCAAATTGGTATAAAAAGTATGTTCGGCCGCGACCGACTTTGCAGTTCTATTTGGTTTCACAGCACTATTTGATATTCCTCTAACCAAATAAAAATAATGACGGCCACTTTTTCCAAAATGTTGATCTAGATACTCTATGGTTTTCGATTTTAAATCAGCACCAGTATAAATCCCTAATTGATACA
>CAMLKV010000222.1 GCA_946480635.1 uncultured Flavobacterium sp. | reverse complement strand
CCCCAGCTGATGGTCTAGATGAAGGTGAAACAGTTACTATGCTTGTTATGCCAGTTATGCTTAACAACTAAAAATCTTAAACCCAACCAAACCTATATTTTGAAAACACCATCTCTTTTGAGATGGTTTTTCGTTTTTATAGATAGTCAAGTAATTGATTAAGTTTATCTTGATTTATTGGTTTAGAAACGTAATTTTTAACTGTAGTAAAGCGCTTTGCTTTTTCAACATCAGCAATATCTATAGAGGAAGACATAACAAATACTTTCACTTTGTCTTTATTGGGCAATTCTTCAAGTTTTTCTAAAAACTGCCAACCATCAACAACAGGCATATTAATGTCAAGTAATATAATATCTGGAAATTCAGCAGAATCTTTCTCGAGGATGTCTATTACATCTTCACCGTTTTTAAAATCTCTAAATTGAACAAAGTTTTCATTTTTTTCCAATAACTTTTTTAGGACAAAAACAAAAATATTATCGTCATCAATTATAAATGTAAGTTCTGCTTTCTTCATACAAAATACAAGGTAAAAGTACTTCCTTTATTAACCTCGCTTTCAATTTCAACTCTTCCTCCCATTGATTCTATATGATTTTTAACCATAAATAATCCTAAACCTACAGCATCTGAATTTCCGTGAAAGGTTTTATACATACCAAAAACTTTTTCTTTATTTTTCTCTAAATCAATCCCTAAACCATTATCACTTACTTGTAAGATAATTTCATCATTCTCAACATTAGCAGTAATATTTATAACAGGCAATCTATCTTTTGAGCGATATTTAATTGCGTTGGTAAGTAAGTTAAAAATAATACTTTCTAGGTAAGATTGTGTAGCTTTTATCTGAATTTTTTCATCAACACTAATATTGATAATGGCTTTATTACTTTTAACAATGGCATTTATACCTAAAATTGCCTGTTCTATTTCTTGTTTTAGATTCAGATTTTCGAATTCATTCTTATCTCCACTTTGTATAGCAACAGTTTCATTCAAAAAGAAAATAGTATCAGAAAGCTTGGTTGTACTTTGCTTCATCATATTAAAATATTCTCTTTGCTCATCAGGATTATTAGATTCTTCAAATAAATCCAGAATCATCGATAAATTACTAGTATGAGAGCGAATATCATGTGATACAATATGAGTAAAATTGATAAGCTTTTGATTTTGCTTTTCGGTAATCTCATACAGTCTATTTTTTTCTTTATCAGATTCCTTACGTGCCGAAATATCTCTTGTAACAACAATATATTTAGAATACCTACCGTGCTCATCATAAATTACATTTGCAGAATCCTCACGCCAATGATAATTACCTTGTGCATCCCTAAAGCGCATTTCATATTTAAACTCCTTCATTTGCTTTAACAAACACTCCTTAATGTAAGGTTTTACCTTTACCAAATCCTCTGGATGAAATTTTTCATAAATATCATCAGGCGTATAATTTAAGTATTCTTCTTTTGCGTAATTAAGTAATTTCACGTAAGATGGTGATACGTAAGTAAGTCTGCCCCCTTCAATAACAGCAACCCCATCTGAAGTATTCTCTGTAATCAAACGTAATTGTTGTTCACTTTCTATAAGCTGCTTTTCGGTTTGTTTTCTTTCAGAAATATCTCTTGAAACCAAAATATATTTTGAGTAAGTACCATCTAAATTATAAATAACATTAGCAGAATCTTCTCTCCACTGATATTCCCCGGAAGCACCTTTAAATCGATACTCATAACTGAATTTTTCGTTTTGTACAGATAAGTTTTTATAAATTATTTCAGTGATTTTAATAGCATCTTCTGGATGAATAAAATTAAATACTTCACCTAAACTCAACTTTTTTATATACAAATCTGAATATCCTGAAAGTTTTGCAAATACTGGAGAAACATAAGTAATCTTATTGTTTTCGATCACCAAAATACCATCGGAAGTGTTCTCTGATATAAATTTCAATTGCTCTTGATTTTCATTTAACTGAATTTCAGCTTGAATCCTTTTATCTTCCTCAATAGCTAAACTCAAATAGTCTGCTAAAGCTCTAGCAAATGAAATATCGTTTTCACTCCAAACTCGCGGATCATCACGATGTTCACAACATAAAACACCATAAAACTTACCATTAGCTCTAATAGGAATATCTAACATATCTGTTATTCCCAAAGGTTTTAAATAATTATCAATGAGTTCTGAGGTGGCTTCGTTATCATAAACATCATCTGCAACAAGAGCCACTTGATTATTTACCGCCGAAATGTATTTAGGTATTTCTCTAACTTTTAATGTTTTATTTTTTAAGTGCGAGTTTTCGTTTTTATCAAACAAATTTTTACAGACTAGCTCTTCTTCATTAATTTCCCAAAAACTAGCTCGATCAATTATCAAACCTTTGGTAGCAATAATCGTGACTTCCTTAATTTTATCTTCAAGTTTTTCCTTATCAACACTCGAATACAATTCAATCAATAAATGATTCTGTAAATCAATTGCTTTTTGTCTCTTCTCATTTTCTATTTTTTCAATCTTTTCCTGAGTGATATCGCGAGCAATGGTAACAACTTTTATAGGTTCTTTATTTTCGTTATAAAGAATATTCATAATGTCTTCACGCCAAATATACTCTCCATCTCCTCTACGACATCTGAAAACATACTTAATAGAAGGCAATTTTTGATCTGCTGCGCCATAAATAGTTTTTTTGACTGATTCAAGGTCATCAGGATGAACCATACCAAACATATCAACTTTATGATTGTTTTGTTTTTGAGTCTCTGACATTCCCATCATTCTAAGATAAGCATCCGATGTAAAAACTAACTGCTCATTTTCTATGATATAAATACCATCCGATATATTTTTAGAGATAAAATTAAATCTGTCCTCATTTTCATCAAGTGTATTTTGAAAATGCTTTATCTTGTTTCTCTTTTTAATTGATGCTTTAAAACGAAGTGGAGATTCTAAAATTCCTACAATAAATTTCAGGTTTTCTTTTTCATCAAAAATTCTATGAATTAAAACAGAAGAACTAATCTTTTCTCCTAACTCATTTTTAAACTCAATTATAGTATTTTGATCATTGAAAATTTGTGAAGGAAATCGAAAATGCTCTTTCCAAATATGTAAATCATTTTCTTTATCCTTGTGTCCTAATTTCTTCAATAAATGATTAGACATCCAAAGAGATTCTTGATCTTTAAAATCTAACACAAAAAAATACTTCTTACTTAAAACAACTACAAGATTGAATAACTCAATATCTTGTTTTATATATGAAAAGAAATAATCCTTTATATAGTTACTCTGAAGCATTTTTAAGTTTTAATAATCCCAAAATTTAATACAAAATTGTTTAATATCATATTAAATCGCTTTTTTTTCGATGAACAGCTTTAAAAATTGATAAATAATAGACTTTAAACGATACCTTTGCAAAAAATAAAGTAAAATGACAAATTTCGAGCAGTTCAATCTTCCTAAATCTTTACAAAAGGCTATTGATGATTTAAACTTCACAACCCCTACTCCTATTCAGGAAAAATCGTTTTCAGTTGTTATGTCGGGACGTGACATGATGGGGATTGCTCAAACCGGAACAGGTAAAACATTTGCTTATTTATTACCTTTATTAAAACAATACAAATTTGTAAACACTTATAATCCTAGAATAATGATTCTGGTTCCTACTCGAGAGCTTGTTGTACAAGTTGTTGAAGAAGTAGAGAAACTAACAAAATACATGTCAGTTAGAACATTAGGAATTTATGGTGGTGTAAATATTAATACACAAAAAACTCAAGTTTATCAAGGAATAGACATTTTGGTAGGAACACCTGGACGAATAATGGATTTAGCATTAGACGGGGTATTAGGACTTCAAGAAGTGACAAAATTGGTTATTGATGAGTTTGATGAAATGCTAAACTTAGGCTTTCGTCCACAACTAACTTCGATTTTAGCTATGTTGAAGACAAAAAGACAAAACATATTGTTTTCGGCTACGATGACAGATGAAGTCGATGAAATATTAAATGATTATTTTGATTTTCCTGAAGAAGTTACTTTGGCCGCATCAGGAACTCCTCTTGAAAAAATCGAACAATTGTCTTATCACATTCCTAACTTTAATACAAAAGTTAACTTGTTGAAACATTTACTAAATACAGATCAATCGTTAGAAAGACTTTTGGTTTTTGTGAACAATAAGAAAATTGCCGACATGCTTTTTGATAAAATTGATGCTGATTTTCCAGGTCAATTTGGCGTTATACATTCTAACAAGTCACAAAACTATCGTTTGTTGACCATGCAAGATTTCCAAAATGGTATTTTACGTGGATTAATTACTACCGATGTGATGGCTCGTGGTTTAGACATATCAAATATAACGCATGTTATCAACTTCGAAATGGCCGAAATTCCTGAACAATACATTCATAGAATTGGACGTACAGGTCGTGCAGATGCATCGGGTATTGCAATAAGCTTTATTGCTCCTCGCGAAGAAGACATTAAAATTGAAGCAGAAATGCTTATGGAAATGGAAATTAAGATTTTAGAAACTCCTTCTGAAGTTGAAATTTCAACACAATTAATTGGTCCTGAAAAAGAAAAACAGAAAATTAAATTCTTAACCAAAAAACCAAAGCTAAGTGAAAACAGTGGTTTTCACGAAAAATCTGAGAAAAATAAAAAAGTAAATCTTGGAGGACCATCAAAAACAAAGAAAAA
>CAMLKV010000221.1 GCA_946480635.1 uncultured Flavobacterium sp. | reverse complement strand
TTGTTGTTAAACTATTCAAACTACAATGTCTTTTTTGATAAAGAAAAAATAAAATCAAAGGGACTAGAATTGGTTAGAGTAAAACAAGCTTTCAAAGAGTTTTTAATGACGCAAAAGCATATTCGTAGAGTATATACAGAAGAAGAAATTTTGGCATCTTCTGGAGCCGATTATTACTTGAATTTTATGCTAAAAGGTTACGATCCTAATCAAAATGGTGATTTAATCATTTTAGACAAACCAGGTTATATTGAATATATTGGAACAGGTACTTCACACGGTACGCCTTACAGTTATGATACACATGTGCCTTGTATTTTCTTTGGATGGGATATTAAAAAAGGAGAATCTCATGAGAAAAAAGAAATAACTCAAATTGCTCCAACATTAGCACAAAAATTAAAAATCACTTTCCCAAATGCTACCGAAGCAAAGGTGATGACAGAAATATTTAATAAGTAAAAAAAGCCTCTTTTAAAGAGGCTTTTTTATTATAAAATCTTTTTTGAAGAACCAATGAATTCTAAGACTTCAACTTTGTGAGAATTGTTTAATCCACTATCATCTCTTTGTTTTTGAAATTCTAAAAATGATGGAACATTTAAAACTTCTTTTTGGATTTCAGTATCAGTATAGCTTGAATTGTGAACAAAAGTTACTCCATCATCTTTTAAAAAAATACTATAGCTAAATTTATTATTATTAAGATTTTTAAAGTCATTTAAGAACTTTTCAATGTTTACTTTATTTTTCGCTACAAATTCAGGTTTTACTTGGTAGGATACACTTACAGTTATCATTTTTGAGATTTTATAGTTTAAAACTACAAAAAATAGTCAATTTTCTTTGCTTGAAATTTTAGAATTTAAATCTTTTTAATTGATTCCTTATATTATGATAAAGTTGCTAACAATTCTTCAAGATTACCTATTGATGCAGTAAATCCTTCTTTGAAGCCCATTTCTATCATTTTTTCCATGCGTTCACGTGATTCATTGTAAATTGTAATACACACATTAGTTTTTCCTTCTAGTTCGCTAAACACATAATCCCACTCTGAACCTGGTAATTGAGGGTTTTCATTTTCATCTGCAAAGGCATTAAACATTTTGAAATTTGTTTTTGGCTTTATAGCACTAAATTCTTGAATGGCCCAAAATTCTTGACCGTCTGGACTCACCATGGCATAAAATCTTTTGCCTCCTTCTTCAAAATTCATGTATTTCGTTCTAGCGGTCCAAGGTTTTGGTGCTACCCATTGATCTAGTAGTTCAGCTGTTGTAAATGCTTTCCAAACTAATGAAAGTTCAGCTGCGAATTCTCTGTTAATTGTTACCGTTTTTGTCTCTTTGTCAACGATAAAATTGAATAATAAATTGCTTTCCATTTTTACTGTTTTTTAATTGTTGATAATATTTTGTCAAGTTGATTAAAACTGGTTTCCCAAATTTTTCGGTATTGTTCTAACCAGTTGTCTATTTCTTTCATTTTGTCAATTTGGAGCGAGTAGTAAATCTCTCTCCCTTGATGTTCTTGCTTGACAAGTTCACATTCAGTCAGAATTTTTAAATGTTTTGAAACCGCTTGTCGTGTAGTGTTAAAATTGTCTGCTATAGCATTTGGAGTCATTGCTTCTATTGCTATTAAGGCGATTATGGCTCTTCTTGTAGGATCTGCTATCGCCTGAAAAACATCTCTTCTCATTGGTTTAAAAATTAAATTACGAAACCATTCAGTTGCAAATTTATATGAAACTTTTCGGTTGCGCAAATATTTTTAAGTTTTTTTATTGATTATAAGTAGGTTATGGTGAAAAAGAAGAATTAGTAATTAAAAGATAGTGGTTCTAAGTCTAGTAATTTACTTTTGTCGGCAAGCGCATTCATGATGTTTTTCAAGATATTCAAAAGTATCCTCGCACATTTTTTTTAGCGTTTCAATATTGATATCCGATAGCTTTTTTATGTATATACAGGCTTTACCCATTTTATACTTTCCAAGTTCGTCTAATAAATGCTTATTCTCTTCGGTTGGTGAATATACATATAAAGAAAAGGCTGCTTTTCGTGGTGAAAATCCAATTAACGGCGCATCTCCTTCGTGTCCGCTGGCGTATTTGTAATGATAGCTCCCAAATCCAATGATGGTTGGTCCCCACATTTTAGGCTCAAAACCAGACCATTCACTCATTAATGCAATGAGTTGTAAGCTATCTGCCTTTTTTTGCTCATTATCTACATACGAATTGATAAAGTCAATAACATTAACTTCTGTAGCTGTGGTTTTGTTTATTGCCATGTATTGATGAGTATTTTTTTAAATAATATCCTTGGTAGTATTGTAAAAAGTCTATTTGTGTTGAAGTTATAATGTAAATTTAATTTTAAATGTACTATTAAAAAGCAGGATCAATTTTTGGTGAAAATTCAGAAAAAAATGATATTAGCAACAAAACATAGCTGAAGTTCTAAGTATTTTGAATGCTAATTCGGCAAATGATAAAATAGACACGATATAGCATAAAGTTGGAAAATAATAATGTAAAAGCATATTCATGTTGTTGTATCTAATTATATCTTCAATAGTTTTTTTCCATTTTTCAGCTATTGTTATCGCTTTGTTATTAAACAACAAATCTGCTTTTTTAGAAATTTTCTCCATTTTAATTTCATGATTTTCATTTTTGGAAGAATTTTGAGTTTCTATTATAATTTTATTTATTTCAGAAGTAACTTCGTTCACTTTTGAATCTATCATTTTACTAATTTCACTAAATTCAGTTGGTACTTTGGCTAATAAAAGGTCTATTTTAATTGAATTAAGATACTGAAAAAAGTAATAGCTATTAATTAGAAATAACATGATAATCAATTTGTTTTTTTGTAAAATAACTTTTAATCCTGATATTTCTAATTCAGAGATTTCTAAATAATCAAGATTAAAAAAAATTATTATACTTGAAAATAATATTACTTTATTGCTTAGCTCTTTAGTTGTAGGATTTATGAATCTTAAAAATTCAAAATCAAATGCTTTAATTTTTTTTTCTAAATCCTCTATATTCATTTTGTTTAAATATTTAATGATGATATTCAAATATACATAACTACAATTAATCTCAACTTTTATAAAAACAAAAATCCCTAATAATTATTAGGGATTTGTTGCTAGAACTCAAGTTCTATTTGGTTTAGTAGTAAATCATCAAATGTTTCTTTTTGTCTAATCAAATGGGCTTTTCCATCTTTCCAAAGCACTTCTGCGGGTTTGTAACGTGAATTGTAATTAGATGACATGCTAAAACAATACGCTCCGGCATTTCTAAAACTTAAAATATCACCTTCTTTAAGTTCGGCAATGCGTCTGTTAGTGGCAAAAGTATCGGTTTCACAAATATATCCTACAACCGAGTAAAATCGTTCTTTTCCTTTAGGATGTGTGATGTTTTCTATATAGTGCTCAGAACCATAAAACATAGGACGAATTAAATGGTTAAATCCGCTATCAATTCCTGCAAATACTGTCGATGTGGTTTGTTTTACTACATTTACTTTCGCCAAAAAGAATCCTGCTTCGCTAACTAAAAATTTACCAGGTTCAAAGGCCAATGTAAGTTCACGACCGTATTCTTTTTCGAAAGCTAAAAATCTTTTTGTTAATTTTCTTCCAAGTTCTTCTACATTGGTTTCAATATCACCTTTTTTGTATGGCACTTTAAATCCGCTTCCAAAATCGATAAAATCTAATTCTTTGAAATGTTTTGCCGTGTCAAATAAAATTTCGGCAGCATATAAAAACACTTCAATATCTAAAATATCAGATCCTGTATGCATGTGAATTCCGTTAATGTGCATTCCGGTGTTTTCTACGATGCGAAGGATATGAGGTAATTGGTGTATCGAAATACCAAATTTACTATCAATATGGCCTACGGATATGTTCGAATTTCCGCCAGCCATGACGTGAGGATTTATTCGGATACAAACTGGGGTTTTGGGATGTTTTGCTCCAAATTGCTCTAATATAGATAAGTTATCGATGTTGATTTGTGCTCCTAAAGCGGCTACTTCTTCAATTTCATCCATAGAAACGCCATTAGGAGTATAAATAATGCTTTCTGGTGAAAAACCAGCACGAAGTCCTAATTGTACTTCTTGAATAGAAACTGTGTCCAGTCCTGAACCTAGTTGTTTAAAAAGCTTTAAGATAGAAATGTTAGACAAAGCTTTAACAGCATAATTTATACGAAGTTTTTCAACCTTAGAAAAAGCTGAAGTTAATCTATGATACTGTGATTCAATTTTGTGGGCATCATATACATAAATAGGAGCTCCAAATTCATTTGCAATTTGTAAAAGTTGTTGCGTTTCCATTTCTCTTAATTTTTGGCAAAAATAGGTTTATATAAATTTAGAATAAAATTATTAAACAAATAATATAAAAAAATAACAAAAAGTTATATTTAAAACAATTGATAAAAAATATATTTAAAAAATCACACAAAAAAGAAAGTGATTTTAAGTGTAAAATTGTTTAGGAATTTATTATTTTTGTTGCACTTTATTAAAGTCAAAAGATACATTATGAATTTACACGAATATCAAGGAAAACAGATATTAGCAAGCTACGGAGTGCGTGTTCAACGTGGTTATGTGGCGAATAACGCTGAGGAAGCGGTTGCAAAAGCAAAACAACTTACGGCAGAAACTGGAACAGGTTGGCACGTAATTAAAGCTCAAATTCACGCTGGTGGTCGTGGAAAAGGAGG
>CAMLKV010000220.1 GCA_946480635.1 uncultured Flavobacterium sp. | reverse complement strand
CTTTTATTGACAGATGAAACTTTTAGATATGTTTTCAGAATTTTGGCATTAAAAGAAATAATGCAAAACAAAACTGCTTACGGATTTAATCTTACTACCGAAGAATTATATCAGCCACTAAAATCTAAAAAAATTGAAGTTGATAGTAGTATTACAGATCTAGCTAAATTCGCAAAAAATCAAGGAATTAATTATAAAGAACTAAAATTGTTTAATCCTTGGTTAAGAGATAAAAAACTTGATAATCCGACCAAGAAAAAATATGTACTAGAAATTCCAATCAAAGGGTAATTAATTATGAAAGGTATGACAATAACAATAATATTATCGTTAGTTTTAATTGGTTTATTGGCTGGAATTTTGAGTGGATTAGTTGGTGTTGGAGGAGGAATTATTATGGTGCCACTACTTGTTTTGTTGTTAGGATTTAGTCAACATCAAGCACAAGGAACAAGTTTAACGGTTTTAGTAGTGCCAGTGACCGCTTTAGCTGTGTTTAATTATTACAAAGAAGGGTATATCAATTGGAAATATGCAGCAATAATAGCGGTTTTCTTTGTTGTAGGAAGTTATTTTGGAAGTAAGCTTGCTGTGGGAATTGATCAAAAAATGCTTAAAAAAATATTTGGAGTGGTATTAATTATTATAGCAGGTAAAATGCTCCTTGAAAAATAATTAATTGGTTGTTAATTGTTCGTCAGATATATTTTTTCCGATTAGTAAGCTACTCAAACCTTCTCTAAAAACATTATAATTCATGGTATACGCTTTTACATAAGAACTCTTATTGTCTGGTTGTGCGCCACCTCTTTTAATGTTAACGACTTTTAAATCTTGATCTAAAAAGTAAGACGTTGGAAATCCAAGAGTATGTTTTAGGTGTGAGACTATCGTAGCGTCTTTTCTGTAAGTTTCATGAGCATAACAAACCGTTATGTTGTGATTAAATTTTCTGGCAATTTGTTTTACCTCATATTTTTTATTCCAAAATAAAATAACAAACTGAACATCTTTAGCATATTTTTGAGCCAACTTGTTCAAGGCAGGAATTTCTCCTTTACTTGGGATACACCAAGAAGCATAAGTGAGTATGAAAACAGGTTTTTTGAAACTACTTAGTTTAACTTTTCGTTTTTCAAAACTTTTTAAAGTGTAATCTTCAAATGTGGTTCCTATTAAATGATGAGAAACTAGAGAGTCAAACATAACTTGACCTTTTTGAATTTCCCTATTGGCAAAAGCATCGTTGCTTTTTATATTATACTTGCTTAAATGCTCTTTCAAAGCTTCAGGAAAAGAAATTTCCTCACTCTGAGCAAAAATACTAGAGAACGCTGAAAATAGTAGTAAAATAACCGTGTAAATATTTTTCATAAGCGATTAACTTATTACTAAGTTATAAATATAAACCTCTGTATTTCAATAATATCGATTAAATATACGAAATTTCGATTAACAACATATATATACGAAAAAACCACACAAATATTGTGTGGTTTCTTATTTTTTAACAAAAAAAGATGTGTTAAATTTTCTTAAGCTGATCTTTCATCATCTTAATTTGATCTTTCAGCATATTATGTTTGTCAAGTTTTTTAGCTTCATTAAGTAAGTTTGTAGCCTCAAGTTTTCTTCTTCTACTTAAAGCGATACCTGCTAAATTTAATTTTGCTAAAGCCAAGTCTTGATCCATAGACAAACCTAAACTAATAGCTTTTTTAAAATATTTTTCAGCCTGATTCAAATTAGTTTGAGAAACCATCAAACCATTTAAATAATTATAATAACCTTGTTGTTTTTGAACTAAAGCAGTTTCAGGATTTTTAATTTTGTCTAGCCATTTTTTAGCACCTTCAAAATCTTGATTTCTTAATTTTAGAAAGGCCATTAAGATATACTCGTTTCTAAAGTATAAGAAAACAGGAATAATTGTTAAAAGCGTCAAGAAAATTCCGTTTCCAATATTTCCTTCAGTAAATTGCCAAATCCCAGTGATAAAAAGCAGTCCAGCTATAATTAGTTTGATGTTTTTGTGAAACATAAAAGTGTTTTTAAATAATGCGTTGCAAATATAGGAAAACAATTAAAATTATTTTTTATAAAAGCACTTGCAAGAATAAAAAATCGTTGTATATTTGCACTCGGTTTTGAGAAAACCTGAATGACAAGATATTTATACAAGATTTTAAAGATACACAGTTATGAGTAAAAGAACATTTCAACCATCGAAAAGAAAAAGAAGAAACAAGCACGGTTTTATGGACAGAATGGCTTCTGCGAATGGAAGAAAAGTCCTAGCTCGTCGTCGTGCTAAAGGAAGACATAAATTAACTGTTTCTTGCGAACCAAGACACAAAAAATAATGATTGATTTTCAGTCAAATACTTAGGCGTTACTTTTATCAGTAACGCCTTTTTTTTAAACTGTTCATAAAAATACTGAAAAATATTTGGAGCTTTTTCCTGCTGTACGCTGTATCTTTTTAATTTTGCTTAGTTCATAGAAAGGTGTGGTTAAGCAAAATTAAAAAGGATGCCGCTTCCATCAGGGCTATTTACAAACAACAACTAAATTCTGAGTTAATTCAGAATAAACAACACAACAATGCCTAAAGACAATTCAATTAAATCGGTTTTAATTATCGGGTCAGGTCCCATAATTATTGGTCAAGCGTGCGAGTTTGACTACTCAGGTTCACAATCAGCACGTTCATTACGTGAAGAAGGAATAGAAGTTATCTTAATCAATTCTAATCCTGCAACCATCATGACCGATCCTTCAATGGCGGATCACATTTACTTAAAGCCATTAACAACAAAATCAATCATTGAAATCCTTAAAGCACATCCGCAAATCGATGCTGTTTTGCCAACAATGGGAGGTCAGACAGCCTTAAATCTTTGTTTGGAAGCTGAAGAAAAAGGGATTTGGCAAGATTTTAATGTAAAACTAATTGGGGTAGATATCAATGCTATCAATATCACTGAGGACAGAGATCAGTTTAAAGATTTATTAAATAAAATTGGAATTCCTCAAGCACCTGCTAAAACGGCTAATTCATTCTTAAAAGGAAAAGAAATTGCTCAAGAGTTTGGTTTTCCATTAGTAATACGTCCTTCATTTACACTTGGAGGAACAGGAGCTGCTTTTGTGCATAAAAAAGAAGATTTTGATGAGTTATTGACTCGCGGACTTGAAGCATCACCAATTCACGAAGTGCTTATTGATAAAGCACTTTTAGGTTGGAAAGAATACGAATTAGAATTACTTCGTGATAAAAATGATAACGTAGTAATTATATGTACTATCGAAAATATGGATCCAATGGGAATTCATACAGGAGATAGTATAACGGTTGCGCCTGCAATGACTTTGTCTGATACCACATTCCAAAGAATGCGTGATATGGCAATGCATATGATGCGTAGCATAGGAAACTTCGCTGGTGGATGTAATGTTCAGTTTGCAGTTTCTCCAGATGAAAAAGAAGATATCGTGGCAATCGAAATCAATCCACGTGTATCACGTTCATCTGCCTTAGCGTCAAAGGCAACGGGTTATCCAATTGCTAAAATTGCAACAAAATTAGCCTTAGGATATACTTTAGATGAATTACAAAATCAAATTACAAAATCAACATCAGCCTTATTTGAGCCTACTTTAGATTATGTAATTGTAAAAATTCCTCGTTGGAACTTTGATAAGTTTGAAGGTGCTGATAGAACTTTAGGTCTTCAAATGAAATCGGTAGGAGAGGTCATGGGTATTGGGCGTTCGTTTCAAGAAGCATTGCATAAAGCTACTCAATCATTAGAAATTAAACGTAATGGTTTAGGAGCTGATGGTAAAGGATATAAAAACTACGAGCAAATTATCGAAAAACTAATGTATGCTAGTTGGGACAGAGTTTTTGTAATTTATGACGCCATCGCAATGGGAATTCCTTTGTCGAGAATTCATGAAATCACAAAAATTGATATGTGGTTCTTAAAACAATATGAAGAGCTATTTTTACTGGAAAAAGAAATTTCAAAATATACTTTAGATACACTTCCTAAAGAATTGCTGTTAGAAGCAAAACAAAAAGGATACGGAGATCGTCAAATTGCACATATGCTGAACTGCTTAGAAAGCCAGGTTCATACATTGCGTGATAAAATGAATATCCAGCGTGTATATAAATTGGTAGATACTTGTGCTGCCGAGTTTAAAGCACAAACGCCATATTACTATTCAACGTTTGAAGCTGAAATCGAAAAAGCAGATGGGACGCGTTATGTGGATAACGAAAGTGTTGTTTCAGATAAGAAAAAAATTGTAGTTTTAGGTTCAGGTCCTAACCGAATTGGACAAGGTATCGAGTTTGACTATTCTTGTGTACATGGAGTGTTAGCGGCAAAAGAATGTGGTTATGAAACTATCATGATAAACTGTAATCCTGAAACAGTTTCAACCGATTTTGATACGGCAGATAAGTTGTACTTTGAGCCAGTATTCTGGGAGCATATTTATGATATCATCCAACATGAAAAACCAGAAGGGGTAATCGTCCAGTTAGGAGGTCAAACTGCGCTTAAATTGGCAGAAAAGCTTCATAAATATGGCATCAAAATTATAGGAACAAGTTTCGATGCTTTGGATTTAGCAGAAGATAGAGGTCGTTTCTCTGAATTGTTGACGCAGTTAAATATTCCTTTCCCTAGATTTGGTGTGGCTGAAAACGCTGAACAAGCCGTTCAATTAGCTGATTCGTTAGACTTTCCTTTACTAGTTC
>CAMLKV010000219.1 GCA_946480635.1 uncultured Flavobacterium sp. | reverse complement strand
CAACAGATTCGTTTACGATAATTTACATTAAATGTAAAGATAAATGTATTTTGATTGCGGTATATTTCCTTAATTTTACCAAAATTTTAAGTTTAGTTGTGGGAAGTAAGAATAAATTAAAAAGGTTCAAGGAAAACGAGACGTTTACTAACGTTTTTCAACCTACGAGAGAAGAAGTAATTTCAGGGAATTTTCCTTTGAAAGGCAAATGGAATAAAGATTTTTTTAAGAATGACCATCCAATTATTTTAGAATTGGGTTGTGGCAAGGGAGAATATACTATTGGTTTAGCCGAAAGAAATTTAGATAAAAACTATATTGGAATAGATGTTAAAGGAGCTCGTTTTTGGCGTGGTGCAAAAACATCTGTTGAAAATGGTATGGATCATGTTGCTTTTGTGCGAACTCAAATCGAATTAATCGAACATATTTTTGCTGAAAATGAAGTGGATGAAATTTGGATTACATTTCCAGATCCGCAAATAAAATATAAACGTACTAAGCATAGAATGACCAATTCTGAGTTTTTAAAATTATACAAAAGAATTTTGAAACCAAACGGTGTGATGAATTTGAAAACAGATTCTGAATTTATGCACGGCTATACTCTTGGATTGTTGCACGGTGAAGGACACGAAGTTGAGTATGCAAATCACAATGTCTATAAAAACGAAGGGTCTCCTAAAGAAGTAACCGATATTCAAACATTTTACGAAAAACAATATTTGGAAATTAACAAGGCAATTACGTATATTCGATTTAAAATAAAATAGCATTTTCATGGCTTTAGTTTTGCCGCTGCTTTTTGGATTCTTAACCTCGCTTGTAGGAGTTGCTCCTCCGGGAATAATTAATATGACTGCGGCTAGGATTAGTCTTCAAGATGGTAAAATCAGAGCCATGATGTTTGCACTAGGTGCTTCAATAATTGTTTTTGTTCAAACGCTAGTAGCGGTCGTTTTTGCCCAATATATAGATGGTCACAAGGAAGTTGTGATTTTACTTCGTGAAATTGGTTTTGGAATTTTTACTGTACTAACCGTTTATTTTCTTTTTATTGCTAAAGCTCCAAAAGTAAAAATGAAAGACGAACTCCATATTAAGAGTAAAAAAAGTCGTTTTTTCCTTGGAATGCTTATATCAGCAATAAACTTTTTTCCAATACCATACTACGTTTTTACTAGTATAACTTTAGCTTCTTATGGATACTTTACATTTGATACTATTTCGGGATTGTCATTTGTTATTGGTGTGGTTTTAGGAAGCTTCGCTGTTTTTTATGCCTACATAGCCTATTTTCAAAAGATAGAATCCAAAGCTATTTACTTGTTGAAAAACATGAATATTATTATGGGGACAATTACTGGAGTAGTTTCGTTATTGACTTTATATAATATTCTCAGATTCTATTATAAGTTTTAAAACTCATCACTTTGGCTAAGAAAAATCCAGATAACGATAATTTCTTTGAAAGAGTATATGCAATTGCTCGACAAATACCGGAAGGCCGAGTAACTTCTTATGGCGCAATTGCTAAAGCTCTAGGAACTGCACGTTCAGCAAGAATGGTAGGATGGGCCATGAATGCTTCACATAATATGGAAGATGTGCCTGCGCATAGAGTTGTAAATCGTAACGGAGTACTTACTGGTAAACATCATTTTGACGGAACAAGTTTAATGCAACAACTTTTAGAAAGTGAAGGTATTGAGGTGATAAACAACCAAATTGTTGACTTTGAGAAATATTTTTGGCAGCCAGACGTTAGAGAAGAATAAACAATGTTAATGAAAAAATTACTTTTTATTTTAATAGTTGGTTTTTGTTTTTCTTGTAAAGATGAACATGTTTATCCAAGAATAGTAAACCAACAAGAAAGAAATTTTGTAAAAGTAAACACTAATATGATGGTTCAATTCTTTGATTATCCATCTATGGCTTGGAATATTAATGATGATTTTGATATCAAGAATGAAAATTTATCTAAAACAAACTATAACAATCTTGTTGAAAGAATTAAATTAGATACAGTACTTCCAAAATATAATATTAAGGCAATAGTTGATACATCTTACAATATAATTGCTTCAGGATTTTTCTATAAATATATTCCTCAACCTAAAAATATTATTGTTGATGGATTAATAAACGGAAAAGTGCCTACAGAAATGCAGCATAAAGTTGCTGAAAAAGAATATACGAGATATCTGAATAAAAAATTTAAATATCGAGATGATTTTGTTGAATGTTTGCCGTTATTAGTTTTAAACAAATCCACAGATACTATTCTTACTAGATTTAAATTTATTCAGGAAGCAAAAGACATGGATGGGATTTGGAAGCCTATAGAATGTTATTATAATTTTGGAGGTTGTGGTAATCCAGAAAGCTATTATTATAAACATGTATCCAACAAGTATATTGTTTTTCCTATTATTAAATATTATGGGAATTTTAAAACAAAAATAAGAGTGAAAGTGTTTAACAAAGGCAACGTCTATTATTCAAATGAATTTTCAGGATGCATAAATCAATCCCAATTTGACCAAACTGCTTTTCGAAAAGAATTTGAAAGTGATAACCCTGATTATGATTTTAATGAATCATCGAAAATTTTCTTTTTAGATAAATAAATTCTCTTCTAAATAATATTATAAAAACTTTAAACCTTTAAAGTTTCAAACTTTTAAACTTCTGATTATCTTTGCAATCTGGAATCAGTTTAAATAAATTTAAAATCTGTAAGTCATTTACAGTAAGCGATATAATGAAATTAGATAGAAAAGAAATCCTTAAAGCATTAGAGAACATTTCTATTGCTGGTGAAGGAAAAAATATGGTCGAAAGTGGAGCAGTAACAAATGTGATAACTTTTGGCGATGAGGTTGTTGTTGATTTAGTATTAGCAACACCAGCAATGCACATTAAAAAACGTGCAGAAGATGATATCCGTAAATTAATTCACGAAACATTTTCGCCTGAAATTACAGTTAAAGTAAATATCAAAGTGGAAGTTCCTGAAAAAATAAACGAGATTAAAGGAAAAGCCATCCCTGGAATTTCAAATATTATTGCAGTAGCTTCAGGAAAAGGAGGTGTAGGAAAATCTACAGTAACGGCTAACTTAGCAGTAACTCTAGGTAAAATGGGTTTCAAAGTAGGAGTTTTAGACGCCGATATTTATGGTCCTTCAATGCCAATCATGTTTGACGTTGAAAACGAAAAACCTATTTCGATAGAAGTTGACGGAAAATCTAAAATGAAACCTATCGAAAGCTATGAAATCAAATTGCTTTCAATCGGATTCTTTACAGCACCAAGCCAAGCAGTGATTTGGCGTGGTCCAATGGCAGCTAAAGCGTTAAACCAAATGATTTTTGATGCAGCTTGGGGCGAGTTAGATTTCTTATTAATCGATTTACCTCCAGGAACAGGTGATATTCACTTATCAATCATGCAGTCGTTACCTATCACAGGAGCAGTTGTAGTAAGTACTCCACAAGCAGTAGCGTTAGCCGATGCGAAAAAAGGAGTATCAATGTTCTTGTCAGATAGTATAAACGTTCCGGTTTTAGGAATTGTAGAAAACATGGCATACTTCACACCAGAAGAATTGCCAAACAATAAATACTACATCTTCGGAAAAGAAGGAGCAAAAAGTCTTGCAGAAGATTTACAAGTGCCATTCTTAGGAGAAGTTCCATTAGTGCAAAGTATTCGTGAAGCGGGTGATTACGGTCGTCCGGCAGCTTTACAAACCGCTTCGCCATTAGAAAAAGTATTCGAGGAAATTGCTAGAAACACTGTTCAGGAAGTAGTGAGTCGTAACGAAAATCTTCCGCCAACAGAAGCTATCAAAATAACAACAATGGCTGGCTGTTCAGCTGTTAAAAAATAAAGTTTTGAATACAGTCGTGAAAATAGGAAAACTGATGACTGTAAGCTGTAAACTGTAAACTTAAAATGATGACAAATCAAGAATTAGAACAAAACATCTTAAAAGCTTTAGACGAAATCCGTCCGTTTTTAAATTCCGATGGTGGAGATATTACCCTTGTTGGGATAGAAGACGATAAGCATGTTAAAGTTCGCCTAGAAGGTGCTTGCACTAGCTGTAGTTTGAGTATCAGTACGCTTAAAGCAGGAGTAGAAACCACTATAAAAAAATACGCACCACAAATCGAAACTGTGGTAAATGTAGCTTAATGTTTCCTGAGCGTGTCGAAGGATGGGCGTGACCCTTCGGGTCGGGTCTTTCGCTATATCTTTTTTATTGGTCATTGATTGTTCACTGAGCTTGTCGAAGTGCGAAATGACCAATAAAAAAGGATGTCGCTTCAACCCCTCACGCGAAACTGACATTAATCATAAAATAAGTGATATAGTTTAAAGAACTTTGAGCTTTAGACTTTAAACTTTTAAACTCAAAACAATGATCGAAACCGATATACTTATTATAGGAGCTGGTCCTACGGGCCTTTTTGCTGTTTTTGAAGCAGGTCTTTTAAAATTAAAATGTCATTTAATTGACGGTTTGCCACAACCAGGAGGGCAGTTAACAGAGTTATATCCTAAAAAACCAATCTTTGATATTCCGGGTTATCCTTCAGTAAACGCCGGGGAGTTGGTTGATAATTTAATGGAACAAATCAAGCAGTTTCAACCAGGCTTTACCTTAAACGAAGTTGCCGAAAAAATTCAAAAATTAGAAGACGGAACGTTTATCGTTACAACTAATAAAGGAACAGAACATCACGCAAAAGCAGTCGCTATTGCTGGGGG
>CAMLKV010000218.1 GCA_946480635.1 uncultured Flavobacterium sp. | reverse complement strand
CACCATTTTATACCGATGAATACAAATCAGGAGATGAGCAACGTGACAATGCACGTTTTGAAGATTCATTACCCTTTGAAGAACTAGTAGAGGCTGCCGACTTCTTTTTGTCAAACAATGGAATTTTTGCTTTGATAGTCCCTTTTAAAGAAGAAGAAAAAATAGTAGCTCTTTGTCAGGAAAGAAAATTATTTCCTTTAAAAATCACTCGCGTAAAAGGAACACCTACAACAGAAATAAAAAGGAGTTTACTTGCGTTTTCAAAAATCGAGCAAAAAGCATTCATAAATGAACTTGTTATTGAAACCGCTCGTCATCAATACACCTCCGAATATATTGAATTGACTAAAGAATTTTATTTGAAGATGTAATTCTAAAAGAATTTTTTATTTATTAGTTCCTCCTTACTACTCACTTGAAGTTTTTCATAAATATTTTTAACATGTGTTTTTATTGTATTTATACTCAAACACAACTCATCTGCGATTGAAGCATAACTTTTCCCTTTAGACAATAAATCCAACACTTCATTTTCACGTTGTGTCAAATCATTATGTGATTTTTTCTGAAAAGATTCGACTACCATTCGGGCAATATTAACACTCATAGGCGCTCCTCCTAATTTAAGTTGATTAAGAGCCTCTAAAACTTTTTGCTTTCCTGAATTTTTAGTTAAATATCCTACTGCTCCAGCACATAATGCATCAAAAACATACTGTGAATTTTCATGAACAGAAACTACAATTACAGCTACTTTAGGTAGAAGTTGTTTAAGCTGTTTAATTCCTTCAATACCATTTATCCCTGGAAGAGTAATATCGGTAAGAATAACATCCGGATGAAGTTCTTTGATATTTGGTAATGCAGCTTCATACGATTCAAAATCGGCAACTACTTCATATCCTTCTTCCTGATTAATGATCTCTTTTAAGGAATTTCTTAAAATATCATAATCTTCTATTAAAACAACTTTTATCATATTTCAAAAATAAAAAAATGCCACCAAAAGGTGGCACTAAACCTCAACCAAAAAAATTTCTTTATTGTTATTTTACCACAATTGATCTAAGTGAGATTTCAGAACCAGCAACTTCATAGTTAGTTGCCACTCCGTTTTTCCACAATTTACCAATTCTTCCGTGCGACACTGTTTCATCTCCTACAATGTAAACATTGTTACCTTTTACTTTAATATCAAACGCTTCAGAATCACCAGTACCGCTTTTAGACAATTTAGTCATAACTCCATTTTTCCAAAGACAAGCTTCAAATGATGAAGACGCTGTTTCTTTAATAAGCCCAACTGCATAGACAACATTATCAACAACAATAATTTTATTTATATAAGCTTTTTTATCAACCCCATCAGCCCCGCTCAAATTACTCAAATTCGTTTCAACTCCATTTTTCCAATATGTAGCATTATGGTTACGCCAACCACCAACATAAACATCTGTACCAGAAACAAAAACTGAATTGGCAATTCCAGTTGCTCCTCCCGTCAAATTTGTTCTAAGACTAGGCGCATTGGTTACTAAATCATACTCCCACAACATTGCTTTAGGAGTATTCCCCTGCCATCCAACCATGTACAATTTATTTCCTGAAACAAAAATACCTTTTGCATATCCTGAAGTTGAATTATCTGTTAGATTTGTTTTTAAGTAACCATTTTTCCAAAAACTGATTCGGTTACCATCATTACCAGCAATATAATAATCAGTCCCATCTGAAAACATCGCTTTTGCATAAGAATGCTCAGTATTATTAGAAACTGTTGTCAAAATATAAGGCTGAATACTAGTTACGGTAGCATTTTGAAAGTAAACCCCTTCATTCACAGAACGAGCTTCATTTAGTTGTTCTCCACAACCAGTCAGCTTTCCGTTATGTAATGTAACCTCATTAATTTTTGAATTAATCCCATAAGGAGTAAATACTTGATTGTTTATCCAATAAGCCGCTTTATTCCCATAAGAACCTCCCAGAAATATTTCATCATTCATGCTAGGTTGCTCATTTGTATTGTCAGTGGTATTTGTTGTGGCATCATCACTTGAGCAAGAAAACAATAATGTAAAAGCAGCAAATAAAAATAATTTTTTCATAGTTAGTTAATTTGTTTTTGCAAATGTCTCAACTATGTTAATTTTTTACCTCACCCTTTTTGGGTGATTTTACAACTTCCCTTTAAAAATAATTCGAGTACCTTGTTGATTTTCAATAATTAGTTCTCCTGAAATTTTCTTTGCCCTATTTTGCATGTTTAAGAGTCCATTCTTTCTTTTCAAGTTCTCCTGATTAAAACCAACTCCATCATCTTTAAAAGAAACTTCCAATAAATAATCTGTTAGTGAAAAACTCAGAATTGCTTTTTTAGCTTGGCTATACTTTAAAGCATTTGTCATGGCTTCTTTAAATAATAGCAACAATTGTCTGTTCCAATATAAAGGAAGCTTTACTATTTTATCTTGAATTGAATTTTGCACAATGAAAACTATCCCAGAATTTTGAAACAAGTCTTCTCCAAAATCAGTTAATGCTATAATTAGCTCTTCGAGAGAATCATTTTTTGTGTCGATTGCCCATATAAAATCACGAATTCCGTGGTATAAATCCTGACTGTCTTTGTTAATCCTTTCTACAACCGAAAAACTGTCAGTCCCTTCCACATTTTTGTCGTACATCAATCGGTCTGACATGAGTGTGATCCCAGCAATTTTATTTCCCAATTCATCATGAAAGTCTTGAGCAACATTATGGCGCATTTGCTCAATTTTCTCTTGTAATTCCTGATTCTCTAAAAGAGTTGTTTGAAGTACTTGATTTCTCTTTCTTAGTTTTTCTAAACGCCAATTAATAAATACATAAAACAAAATTCCAAGAAGCACAAAACCTAAAGCAATACTATACCAACGCAAGTACCACACAGATTTTTTTTCTATGATTATTTTTTCCGAGTAAACATAATCAGAGTTATAATATCTAGCTCTAAATTGAATTACATAATTACCATTTTCAAAATCATCAAAACTTATATTTTTATCTTGAACTTTTTGCCAATTGTTTGAATTTAACTTATACTCAATTAAAAATTCAGAATCATAATAGTCAAGCACTTCTGGAGTAAGTTTCAACGAATCTTTTGATGTAATTCGCAATGGCCTTCCGTTAAATCCATAGTTAGATTGAATTCTAAAAAAAGGTTTGTTTTGAAGCAAATTAGTTTCTTGATTTACAAGTGTTACTCCCTCATTTCCAAGCAACAAAATTTCATTATTAACTTTAAAAATTTTATCGGTAAATGATGATTGATAACCATTTTTATAAGTATATCGATAAAAATTATTATTTCTAAAAATCGCAAAACCTTTTTGAGTAGCAATCCAAATTTTACCTCGTTCGTCTATGTAAAAACTATTAATATAATCATCAAAATCTTGATGAAATGCAAAAACTTTTACTTTAGAATTAGATTCGATACTCATTAAATCAGTTGTGGACGTAAGCCAAACTTTACCATCATATGTAGCAATATCTGTTAAATTTATTGAAGACAAACCTTCTTCAGTTCTATACTTCTTTAAAAAAACCAATGTTTTACTATCAAAAACATATATTCCTTGATTTGTTGCAAACCAATACTGATTTTTGAAGAAGATAACTTTTACAATTTTCAATTGGAGTTTGAACAATGAAATTTTATCAAAACTAATAGTGTGATTCTCTCCGTTCCTTTTTACAGTAACAATATTGTCTCCAATATCAAGTTTATCATTATTTTGAAATCTAATTTGATTTCGGGCATCTATGTAATCAAATTTTAAAGTTTTATTTCTAAACTTTACAACTTCATTCTTGTCACCAATCTTCTTTATATGCACTGTATCCTTATAAACATCTTCAATTTTAAAACAGTCTTTTTTGTAAATTTTACTTTGAATTTTGAATAATTTATCAAGGATAAAAACATTGTTTACTCCGAGAAAATAATTATAGTCATCATCCTTTTGATAATCGAAAATATTTTCTCCCTTGAAGAGTATATTTTTAAAATCGGAAATTTCGGGGGTAAGCTTATAAACTCCACTTCCGTAGGTACTCACAAATATTGATTTTGAAATT
Source organism: uncultured Flavobacterium sp. (assembly GCA_946480635.1). The sequence goes on along the minus strand of CAMLKV010000218.1, from coordinate 660 downwards.
GAAGGAAGCAAAACATCACTAATTGGTGCATTGTTAAAGTTTGATGCTAAAACTTCGGTTTGTGTTTGAGACTCTTTGTTAAATAGGATTACCTTTTGAGCTTTGGTAAAATTATTTTCAGCCAAAATTGCCAAATAGACTTTATTCTCCCAAAAATTAAGAGCTCTAAAATCTTTAATATTCAAAGATTCTACACTTATAATTCTATCTTCATCAAATTCAACAATTTCATTTTGAGTCAGTGCTTTATACGTTTTATTATGAAAGTCTAAATCTTTAATTGAGAAACGCTTTAAAAAAGGAAATTTTTCAATAGGCTTAAGTTTATCTGTTAACGTAAAAACGCCCTTAATTTGATTATTGGCAGCATTTGAAAAAAAGAAAACCTGATTATTTACTCTCTTCATTTGGAACATAAGAACCTCATTGTTATGATTCCCTGAGATTGTATCAATTTTATTCTTATTGTAGAAAAAGTGAAATTGTCCTCTTTTTATGTCCTTCTCACTTTCAGTAAAATGAACAAATGTGTTTTTACTATCTGAAGCAAAAAAATTGTTGCCTATTTCTATAACACGATTAAGTTTTTCTGAGGAATACTCTTTAGGAAGTTTCGCATTTCTTTTATTATCATCAACAAAATGAAGTCCTCCACCCCAA